>CALVTV010000202.1 GCA_944363005.1 uncultured Clostridia bacterium
AGCACAAGCAGCGGCGTCAGCGCAAGCACTGTGCCCCATAAATAATTGCACGACCCGGTCAGCCAGAGAAAGACCGTTCCGAAAAAGGGCACCCCGGTGAACAGCACGCCATGGGCAACCAGCAGCAACGGCCAGCACCAACTGCGCCCCTTGGGCCGTACCAGCGCGTAAAGCTCCAGCAGCAGCAACAGGTACATCAACGTATTGGCGACGTTGAAAACGCCCTTGTCCATGGCCAGAAAGCCCTGCGCAAGCGCATGCACCAGGCTGCGGCCGCCCCATATCCGGTAATGCGCCGCCTGTGAAGCGATCACATCGGCCAGGCCCGTGATGCGTTCGCCCGTACTCCAGCTGAAGCTGTAATCGTAGTCGTCCATCATCAGCGGCGTGTGCCGGTTGAGCAGCAGCATGATTCCCGCAATCCAAATCAGCAGCAGCAGAAAAATCGCCTGCCGAACCGCCTTGTTCTCCTCCAGACGGGCCAAAAAGCCTTCCGTCGCCTGCCATACGGCATTCGCTTTACGCTGCATGCGAACCTCCCATGAGCTCTACGCTCAGCACAACATTACCCTGGCTCTCGATCACAACATCCTGATTGAGCAGGTTTTCGTCGATGGATTTCGCGCAATCCAGCAAAAAGCGGCGCTCCCCCTCCTCCGAAAGATCCTCATATACATTGAGAATCACCTCGTAAAACCAAACGCCGTCCGTGTACACGCGATCGCGTCCGATTTTGAGCAGCGTGCCCGCAGTCCTGTGGGAAAGGCCGGTGTGGATCTCACGCAAGAATTTGCCGTAACGCAGCACGGGTTGCAGCTTGAGATCAAACTGAAAGATGGCCGCCGCGCCGCATAACACAAACCCCGCTATACAAAGCCACTCGATGCGTTGCCACGCGCCCACCATGCCAATCACCAGCCCCGGCAAGCACCAAAGCGCCATCATCAGCAGCGTCCTGTTTCTCTGGCGCACATTGTTGTCGGTATCCGTCTGGGTATACATGGATCTATCCTCCTGTCAAGGCATGCCGTCGGCCGGCGTAAAGGACACACAGCCCTTTCTGTAGTGAATCACACCCGTTGAACCGCGAACATCGCCCTTTTCCACGCAGAGACGAAGCAGCTTTTCCGTCAGCACAGGCCCGCCCATGCGTTCCAGTTCGTTTTTCCAAATGGTGAATTTGCATCCATCGCGGAAGCGCGTGCAATAAAAAGAACGGGAGTTTTCCGCGATCTTTCCCTGACCGCATGCCGGACATACAATTCCCAAATCGCGTACCTTCTTCGCCTTGCGCCCACGCCGCTCTTCCGGGTCAAAGGCGACTTCCGGCGCCTTGCCCGCCTGCTCGACTAGGAAGGCCGTCAGCCGCGCAATGCCCTGCCTGAATCGCGCCTCCGAGTCCTTGCCGCGCGCGATTTCCGAGAGCTCGCGCTCCCATCGCCCCGTCGTCTCCGGTGACGCGATCTCCGCGGGCACAGCCTCGATGAGCCGCATGCCTTTGGGCGTGGCCACCAGGTTCTTTCCGCTGCGGCGCACATAGCCGACCTGAATCAGCCGCTCGATGATCGCCGCGCGCGTGGCGGGCGTGCCCAACGCGCAATCCTTCATCTGCTCGCGCAGTGCTTCGTCCTCAATCTGCCGGCCGGCATGCTCCATCTCCGAGAGCAAAGACGCATCGTTGTGCTCTTTGGGCGGTTTGGTCTGTTCCTGAACCGCCTTGGCCGATTTGCACAGGCGCTCGTCGCCTTCCGAAAGCGGAGGCAGCGGCGCTTCCTCGTCTTCCTTCTTGCGCTTGGTGCGCTGCACATCGCGATAGACGTCCTTCCAGCCGGCCTGCGTGACGCTCTTGCCCGTGCTCAGGAAGGCATCTTCGCCGACCTGCGTGACGACCTTGAGCGCATCGTAGCGGTAATCCGGGTAAAACGCCGCGGCCAGCCGCCGGGCCACCATTTCATATATGCCGCGCTCGTCGGCCGTGAGCGAGGCGCTCTTCACGCGCTTGCCCGTGGGAATGATCGCATGGTGATCGGTCAACTTGTCGTCATCAAACACGCGCGGCGTCAGCCGCACGCCGTATCCCAGCGCCGCTTTGCCCAAAGGCGCCAGTTCGCCGTCATAGCTTTGCAGCGTATTCTTCACCTTTTGCAGCATGTCCCGCGAGAGATAGCGGCTGTCCGTGCGCGGATAGGTGAGCAGCTTGTGCTGCTCGTACAGCTTTTGCGCGATATCCAGCGTCTTTTTCGCCGTCAGCCCGAGCTGCGCGTGCGCCTCCCGCTGGAGTGTCGTCAAATCATAGAGAAGCGGCGGGCGCTCCGTTTTTTGCTCCCGCTCCGCGCGTGTCACCCGGCCCTGCATGCCCGTGACCCGCGCGGCGATGGTCTGCGCCTGCTGCGCCTCTTCAATGCGCTTTTCCCCGCGCGCATCGATATAGACGCCCTTGTAATCGCCGAAATCCGCGCGCACAGTGTAATACACTTTGGGGACAAATGCGTCGATTTCACGCCGGCGCTTGACCAGCATGGACAGGGTCGGCGTCTGCACCCGGCCGATGGACAGCAACACGCCATATCGCAGCGTAAACGCGCGCGTCGCGTTCATGCCGATGAGCCAATCCGCATCGGCGCGGCAGCGCGCGCTGCGATAGAGCGCGTCATACTCCGACGAAGGGGCAAGCGCCTCAAACCCCGCGCGGATTGCCTCGTCCGTCATCGAAGAAATCCACAGGCGGGAGACCGGCTTGGTGCATCCCGCCTGTTCATAAATATAGCGAAAGATCAGCTCACCCTCGCGCCCGGAGTCCGTCACGCAGACGATCTTTTCCGTCTGCGCGTCGTTCATCCATTTTTTGACGGCGAGGAACTGGCTTCTCGTCTTTTTGATGACCTTGGTTTCCATGCGCTCGGGCAGGATCGGCAGGTCCTCAACCCGCCAGCGCCTGTACTTTTCGTCGAGCTCCTCCGGCTCCTTGAGCGTCACCAGATGGCCCAGGGCCCACGTCACCACGTATCCCCCGCCCATCAGGCAATTATCCCCCCGCTCCCCGGCCCCCAGCACGCGGGCAATATCCCGGGCAACGGACGGCTTTTCCGCCACGACCAACGTATGCATGCTTCACTCCAATCGGCTCACGCGCCCTGCTGCAAACTGGCAAAGCGCGTATATTGCCCCAGCCAGGCGAGCTTGACGGTGCCAAGCGGGCCGTTGCGCTGCTTGGCTACGATGACCTCCGCGATATTCTTGTCCTCGGTGTTGGGGTCGTAATACTCCTCGCGGTGCAGGAACATGATCACGTCCGCGTCCTGCTCGATTGCGCCGGAGTCGCGCAGGTCCGAGAGAATCGGGCGCTTGTCGCTGCGCTGCGCACCGGCACGCGAGAGCTGCGCCAGCGCGACGACCGGGACGTTCAATTCTTTGGCGATGGATTTGAGGTTGCGCGAGATCTCGCTGACCTCGTTTTGCCGGTTTTCCACGCGCCCATCCGCGTTCATCAGCTGAAGATAGTCCACCACAACCAGATCCAGCCCCCGCTCCATCTTCAGCCTGCGGCAGCGCGAACGCAGCTGCGAAGGCGTAATGCCGGACGTGTCGTCCATATAGATGTTGGAGGAAGCGAGCGGGCCCAGCGTGGACGCGAGGGAAACCCAGTCCTCATCGCGCAGGGAACCATGGCGAACGGCCTGCATGTCCACCCGCGCATCCGAACACAGCAGGCGCATGGCGAGCTGGTCGTTGGGCATTTCCAGGGAAAAGTACGCCACCGACCGCCCGGCCTGCATGCCCGCATAGCCGGTGATGTTGAGCCCGAAGGCCGATTTGCCCATCGAAGGACGGGCGCCGACGATGACGAGCTCACCGCCATGCAAGCCGGTGAGCAGGTTGTCCAGGTCCACAAACCCCATGGGCACGCCGTCGATGCTCCCCTTGAGTTCGGCCAGCTGCTCGATACGCAAATACGTATCCGGCAACACGTCCGAGATGTGCTTGAGCGAGGAGCCCTCGTTGCGGCGCATCACGATGTCAAAGATCGACTTTTCCGCTGCGCCGAGGATATCGGAAACCAGATCAGTCTGCGCATAACAGGCCTGCGCGATGTCTCCTGTCGCCTTGATCATCCGGCGAAGCGTCGATTTCTCATCGACAATCTGCACGTATGCCTTGGCGTTGACCGTCGAAGGGACAAACTGCGATAGCTCAATCAGATAGTTCGTCCCGCCCACGCCCTCCAGCGTGCCGCGCCGCGTCAGCTCATCGTCCACCGTCACCAGGTCGATGGGCATTCCCTGCGCGTTGAGCATGCGCATCGCGTCGAAGATTTCGCGATTGGCCGGCTGATAAAAGTCGTCCGCCGTCAACACTTCAAACGCCATGAGCAGCGCTTCGCGGTCCTGCATCATGCAGCCCAGCACGCTTCGTTCCGCGTCCTGATTGTTGGGTGGCACGCGCATTACCGTTTCTTCCATGCCATCCCTCCTTCACGCAAACTCGATTTAATCCTTTGCCACTTCAACTTTGGCGATCATTTCCGCCGTCACGCCCGCATACAGCCAGACGGATACGGTAAAGTCGCCCGCGTTGCGGATGTTGGCCACGTCAATGCGCCGCTTTTCGACCTTGACGCCATACTGCTTTTCAAGCGCGTCGGCGATCTCCTGAGACGTCACCGAACCGTAGAGCCTGCCGCCCTCCGCGCCGCGCGCCTGAATGCGGATGCTCTTGCCCGCAATCTTCTTGCTGGTCTCCAGCGCCTGCTGGCGCTGCACTTCCTCGCGGTGCTTCTGCGCGGATTTCTGATTTTCAACAGCGTTCAGGTTCGCCGCGCTGGCCTCCTTGGCCAGCCCCTTGGGGAACAGGAAGTTGCGGGCATATCCGTCAGACGCCTCGATGATCTGATCCTTTTTCCCGGTTCCCTTGATGTCCTTGAGCAAAATCACTTTCATGACAATATCCTCCTTTTAAATACGCATTTCCTATCGCTCAGCCCTGCGGGTTGCGGGGCTGGAATGGGTCATAAGGGTTTTCATGTTGATCCAACTCGGCGCGCCGGTGCGTAAAGTCAAACGCCTGATCCGCAATGCCCAGCGCGACGGCCGCAGCGCCGATCAAAAAATAACCGGCAACAAATGCCAAGCTCTGCCAAATTCGCGACTTTCCGCGCTTATGCAGCAGATAACATACCGCCGCAATGCCCTGGATCATGAAGATCTCTTGGAACACGCTTGCGAAAACATAAAACGCGCTTCCCAGCCAATTGGACAAGACCAGCGTTCCCACGTAAAAGGCCGCCAACGTCACGCCCAACACACGGCCCCAACCCTTGGGCAGTCTCCAGGTTCGAAGCGGCAGATAGGGCAACGCAATCCCACGGCTGAGCACGCCGCGGCGCAGCACAGCTTGTCCAAACAATCCGGCCGAGAACGAACCGGTCACCATCAGCGCGGGCAATTCGTAGCGCAACCCCGCATCCAGCACAAAGACGACCGAACGGATCATCTGTTCGCGCAGTTCGGGTGTCAAAGCCTGCCCGGCGCGCACCGCGGCAATATCTACGCCTTCGGGCACCGCAAAGAGGCCCATCTGCGCCAGCGCTGCCAGGAACGGGTCGGCCAGTTCTTCCATAAAAACCAACGACTCGCGCACCATGTCGGTCATCGCCGAGACGATATCCGTCCCAGCCGCGGCCGAAAGGATGGCCATAATCAGTTCCAGCGCGACAAACATCACACCGGCACTGATGCCCACGCCGAGCGTGAACTGCATTTTGCGCTCTACCGTGACGGCAGAGGCCACGATAACCGGCAAGAGAAACACCGACGCACACAGGCCGCCCAGCGCACCAAAGACCCGTGTGTTGGCCCCAACGAACACCAGGCTGCACACCACCGCGCTCACCGGCCCCACATACCCCAGCAAGACCAGAATCAGCACGGGGATAAACAGAACCAGCTGAGGCGACAGCAGGGACATCATCAGCACCGGAAGGGTCAGTACCGCGCATAGCACAATGCTCAGCACCGTCATGCCCCAGCGGTTTTTTTGCCGGAACAGCATCACTTTTTGCGTTTCCACAATATCTCCTTTTTCTGTCAACCGTACACAGATGCACATTTTGATATGGCGGAAGAATATCCTCCGCTGTCAGATGATACGAATCCATTTGATATTATAGCGCATTTGTCGGGTTTTGTATAGTATACTCCGCGCTCAAAACCACCGGGTCATTGGAGCCACGCCGGAAACAGGCGCGGCAGCACGTTGCCCGTCAGCAGCAACAGCGCGCCCAAAAGCCCCTCCAGCGCAAGCCAATACGCCGGATAGCCCCACGCGAACACCCATTCCAAAGGCGTGCCCAGCGGCGGCGCCATCAGAAAGAGAAAGTCCGTTCCCAATTTCAAATTGACGACAAAGGCGACCGCTGCAATGCCTTGCACGACAAGGAAGATCTTTGCCCCCCTGCCCTTGCGCACGCGATACCCCGAAGCCAATGCCACGCAGGGAATGAGCAGAATGAGCGCATGGGTGCACACATATGCGAGGTTGAACAGCACCTGCCAGCGGCTGACCGCCGGCGCGGGAAAAATCAGCGCCAAGAGCGCGCCCGGCATGCCCACATACCAGAGAAAGTCGAGCAGCCCCTGCACCATGCGCCCGGCAAGCACGAAGGCAGCCAGCGCCGACAAACTGCACAGATGCAGAGGAATCGCCTCCTGCCAACGCCCCTGGGCGAGCAGAATGGTCTCCGTTGTCGCCAGCGAAACGCCGAGGATTCCCCGCAAAACGCCGTTCACGCTGCGCCACATTGCCCCATGATGCCCCATGCCTCTCACCTCGAGGCTATTGTGACCCGCATCCGAGATA
>CALVTV010000203.1 GCA_944363005.1 uncultured Clostridia bacterium
ATTGTGGCGCTGATGGCGGTCATGGTGCTGACCGTGCTATGGGGCTCCCCGTACGCGCCGGTGATCGAGCCGGTACGGGACATCGAGGAGATCTGGGCGATCGAGGATGAGCGGACGCCCAGCGAAGGGCCGCTGGTGACGGCGCTGGAACTGGACGGCGCGCCGCTGGCCTACGAGCCGGAGACGAATACGTTCTATTGCACGCTGGGTCTTGACCAGGGGGACGCCTGGCCGCAATTGCACATCACGGCGCCGGACGCGCAGGGTGTGACGCTCTGTTTTACGGACGATTACAGCTACGACTGGTGCGCCGATGCCATTGCGGAGGGGTATGCCTACGAGGTGATGGCCTATACGGACACGCAGTACGACTACCTGTACATCGTGTTCACGGGGTTGCCCATCGTTTCGATGACGACGCAGGCGGAAATCACCGACGTGGAGACGGACGGCACGGCGTTCATCAGCTGTTACGGCGAGGAACCGACGGTCACGGCGGCGCAGGTGCGCTTGCGCGGCGCGGGCAGCCGGACGAGCGAGAAAAAGAGCTACCACGTCGACTTCGTCCGCGGCCATGGGCGCGGGAGCGTGATGACGGATGTGCCGCTGCTGGGGCAGACGGACGATGTGCTGCTCATTGCCGGGGTGATGGACGACTCCCTGATGCGCGACAAGCTGAGCTGGGAGATGTACGCGACGCTTTCTGCGCCGGGGGAGAGTTACGGCGCGCGTCAGGTGGAATACTGCGAGGTGTTCCTCAACGGCGAGTATCAGGGCGTCTATCTGATGATGACCCCGGTGGACGACGCGCAGGAACTCATGCGCACCAGCAGCCAGGCGCCGCTGACGGACAGCGTATACCGCAGCGCGCAGCTGGCGTATGCGGGCGACAAGCCGATCCTTGCCAACCCGATGCGCGCGGAATCGGGCTACGAGCTGCACTATGGCGATGAATTCGGGGAACCGTTCGCGGCGCTGGAGGCGTATATGGCGCTGGAACAGGAGCAGGACGACGAGGCCTTTTGCGAGCAGGCGCTGGCTTGCATCGACCTTCATTCGATTTTGCGCTACTATCTGTTCGTGCAGGCATGCGGCATGTCCGACAACGTCTACAACAACATGTATGTCTGGGCGCATCAGACGAAGGACGGCTTGCGCTACCGTTTTGCCCCATGGGATACGGACCTCACCTGGGGGCGCTTCCGCGACGGGACGACGGGCGAGGTGTACGACGGGCTGTTCACCTTCGAGGTGGCGCAGCGGATGATCGACCTGGACGCCGGCGGGATTGTGCGCGATGCGCTTGTGGAGCAGTGGCAGGCGATGCGCGCGCAGGCGTTCACGGAGGAGCATGTGCAGGCGCTTGTGGAGCAATATACCCATGCGCTCAACGATTCCGGCGCTTACGCCCGCAACGCGCAGCGCTGGACAGGGGAGCCGCGGCTGGCGGACGGCTATGAGATCGTCGCCTTCGCGTCCCAGCACTTTGCGACGCTGGACGCGCTCTTTGGCGCGCTTGTTGCGCAATAAGAAGAAAAAAAGCGGCCGCTGTGCGGAATTATCTATGTAAAATAAGGGAAAAGTGCGAATTTTCGATTGACAGCGGCGAATAAAAATGATATGATTACCATGTTTGCTGTGCAGAACTCAGGTTCTGCTCGCAGAACAATGAAAGGAAGAGTAAAAAGAGTATGCATGAGGGTCTGGCCGATGTTGACCGGCGAGTCGTTGGAACCAAGCAGCTGCTGCGCGCGCTGGATGAGGGGAAAATTGCCCACGCATTCATCGCCAAGGACGCGGATTTGCTGCTGACCAAGCGCGTGGTTGACCGCTGCTATGCCATGAATATCCCCTGTACTGAGGTGGAGAGCATGGAGAAGCTCGGGCGCGATTGCGCCATCGACGTGAAGGCCGCGGCTGCGGGCCTGCTCAAGCGCTGAGCGGCGCATTCCCTTCACTGTACGCACCGGCTGCCAGCACGGTATGCCGGCTCTTTTGGCGCGAAAGCGCAAACGCTATGATCCCGGATTTCGGGTTCATATAGATCCATTCATCAGCAAGCAAGTGTTCCAAATTTTGAAGAAGAAACATAGGAGGTGCTTCCATGCCTACGATCAACCAGTTGATCCGCAACGGAAGAAAAGCGATCGCTGCAAAGCCGACCGCACCTATCCTGCAGAAGTGCCCGCAGAAGCGCGGTGTGTGCCTGTCTGTCAAGACGACCACCCCGAAGAAGCCGAACTCCGCTCTGCGTAAAATCGCGCGTGTTCGCCTGACGAACGGCGTCGAAGGTACCTGCTACATCCCCGGCATCGGCCACAACCTGCAGGAGCACTCCGTGGTGCTCATCCGCGGCGGCCGTGTCCGTGACCTGCCTGGCGTTCGTTACCACATCATCCGTGGTGCGCTGGATGCCGCCGGCGTGGCCAAGCGCATGCAGGCCCGCTCCAAGTACGGCGCAAAGCGCCCGAAGAAGTAATCCTTCGGGTTCAACAAGAAGAAAAGTGGCGCCCTCCCAGTATCGGAGGTGACGTCGGTCCGAAACGGGTGGCCGGTCGCGAAGCATTGTTTCGCGCGCGTGTTGGAACAGCGCGTGGCGGGGCGATGCGGGCAGGACCGCGTGCTAGATCCATGGAAGAGGTCCGCTCTTGCTGAGGCGGAATTCCCCCATGGCCGCTCGGGCCATGCTGCAAGAAACCGGAACGGGTTTTCCCGTTCCCGACAAAGTCCAGGAGGTTACATCCATGCCCAGACGTGGTTTTATACCGAAGCGTGAAGTGCTGCCGGATCCGGTATACGGCAACACGACCGTGACCAAGCTGATCAACCAGATCATGCTCGACGGCAAGCGCGGCATCGCGCAGTCCGTCTGCTACGAGGCGTTCGACATGCTGGCCCAGAAGACCGGCAAGGATGCCATGGAAGTGTTCAACGCTGGTTTGCAGAACATCCTGCCCAGCCTTGAGGTGAAGGCCCGCCGCGTGGGCGGCGCGACCTATCAGGTCCCGATCGAGATCCGCCCGGAGCGCCGTCAGACCCTGGCGCTGCGCTGGCTGGTTGACTTCTCCCGCAAGCGCGGCGAGAAGACCATGGCCGAGCGCCTGTGCGCGGAGATCATCGACGCCAGCAACAACACCGGCGCCGCTGTCAAGCGCAAGGAAGAAATGCATCGTATGGCCGAGGCCAACAAGGCTTTCGCCCACTATCGCTGGTAATTTCGCGGTATCGCGCGGGGTTGCGGCGGCGTAGCGCCGCCGCGGCCTAGACAAAAAGGAGATTGAACATGCCCAGAGACCATGAGCTTAAAATGGTTCGCAACATCGGTATCATGGCGCATATCGATGCCGGCAAGACGACCACGACCGAGCGTATTCTTTACTACACGGGTAAGAACCGCAAGATCGGTGAGACGCATGAAGGCACCGCGACCATGGACTGGATGGCGCAGGAGCAGGAGCGCGGCATCACCATCACGTCTGCCGCGACGACCTGTTACTGGAAGGAATATCGCCTGAACATCATCGACACCCCCGGCCACGTCGATTTTACCGTCGAGGTCGAGCGTTCCCTGCGCGTGCTGGATGGCGCTGTGGCCGTCTTCTGCGCCAAGGGTGGCGTCGAGCCGCAGTCTGAGACCGTTTGGCGTCAGGCTGAGCACTACCATGTCCCGCGCATGGTGTACGTCAACAAGATGGACATCATGGGCGCGAACTTCTACCGCGTGGTGGACATGCTCCACGAGCGTCTGCATGCCAATGCGCATCCCATTCAGCTGCCGATCGGCGCGGAGAGCGATTTCCGCGGCATCGTCGACCTGCTGACCATGCGCGCTGAGGTGTATTACGACGACCTGGGCAAGGACTACCGCGATGAGGAGATCCCGGCGGACATGCTCGAGGATGCGCAGCTCTACCGCGAGCAGCTCATCGAAGCGCTGGCCGATGTGGATGACACCATCATGGAGAAGTTCATGGAGGGCGAGGAGCCGACCGTCGAAGAGATGAAGGCCGCCATCCGCAAGGGCACCATCGAGTGCAAGTTCTTCGCCGTGCTGTGCGGCACGTCTTACCGCAACAAGGGCGTGCAGCCGATGCTCGACGCGGTTGTCGCGTACATGCCTTCTCCGCTGGATATCCCGCCGGTTAAGGGCTTTGACCCGCACACCGACGCGGAAATCGAGCGCCCCGCGGACGACAGCGCGCCCTTCTCTGCGCTGGCGTTCAAGATCATGACCGACCCGTTCGTCGGCAAGCTGTCGTTCATCCGCGTGTATTCCGGCCACATCGGTTCCGGTTCCTACGTGCTCAACTCCACCAAGGGCAAGCGCGAGCGCATTGGCCGTCTGCTGCAGATGCACGCCAACGAGCGCAAGGAGATCGATGAGGTTTACACCGGTGAGATCTGCGGCGTTGTCGGCTTCAAGGATACCACCACTGGTGATACCCTCTGCGACGACAAGAACCAGATTATTCTGGAGAAGATGGAGTTCCCGGAGCCGGTTATCCAGGTTGCCATCGAGCCCAAGACCAAGGCTGGCCAGGAGAAGATGATCCTTGCCCTGCTGCGTCTGGCCGAGGAAGACCCGACCTTCAAGACCTACACCAACCAGGAGACGGGCCAGACGATCATCGCCGGCATGGGCGAGCTCCATCTGGAGATCATCGTGGACCGTCTGCTGCGCGAGTTCAAGGTCGAGGCGACCGTCGGCGCGCCGCAGGTTGCCTATCGTGAGACCATCCGCAAGGCCGCCAAGGCTGAAGGCCGCTATGTCCGTCAGACCGGTGGTAACGGCCAGTACGGTCACTGCTGGATTGAGATCTCCCCGGTCGAGGCCGGCGAAGGCTACTCCTTCAGCAACGACACCGTCGGCGGCTCCATCCCGAAGGAATTCATCGCCCCGATCGACGCCGGTATCCGCGAGGCGGCCAAGAACGGCCCGCTGGGCGGCTACGAGGTTGTGGACTTCCACGTTTCCGTCTACGACGGTTCCTATCACGACGTTGACTCTTCGGAAGTGGCCTTCAAGATCGCCGGTTCCATGGCCTTCAAGGCGGCTATCGCCAAGGCGGATCCGGTGCTGCTGGAGCCGATCATGAAGGTCGATGTGACCGTGCCGGAGGATTACATGGGCGACGTCATCGGCGACCTGAACTCTCGCCGTGGCCGCGTTGAGGGCATGGAGTCCATTTCGGGCGGCACTTCGATGATCCATGCGATGGTTCCGCTCTCCGAGATGTTCGGTTACTCCACCGCGCTGCGTTCCCGTACGCAGGGCCGTGGCGTGTACACCATGCAGCCGGAGCACTATGAGCCGGTGCCCAAGTCCATCCAGGAGAAGGTTTGCGGCGGCAAGGCTGCCAAGTAATCATCGGGCGAAGCCCTGCGTCAAGTGCGCAGGGCCCCCATTTTCATTCAAATTTGCCGGATTTCCGGCATGATGGAGGAACATAAAATGGCGAAGCAAAAGTTTGAGCGCACGAAGCCGCATGTCAACATTGGCACGATCGGCCACGTTGACCATGGCAAGACGACCCTGACGGCGGCGATCACGATGGTGCTGTCGACCTTCGGCGAGGCGCAGGCGATGCGTTACGACGA
>CALVTV010000204.1 GCA_944363005.1 uncultured Clostridia bacterium
AGGTCACATGCAGATCCTGCGCCTCGCTGATGTTCATGCCGACCATCTGCTCTTCAAACCCCGCAATGAAGGTATGGGAGCCGATCTTGAGGGTCTGGCCCTCGGCCGTGCCGCCGGCGAACGCAACGCCGTCAACGCTGCCCGCATAGTCGAGGTTGACCGTGTCGCCCTCGGCTACCGGACGGTCTTCCACCGTCACTTCCGTCGCCTGCTTCTGGCGCTCCTGCTCCACGCGGGCATCCACCTGCGCGTCGGTGACCTCGGTCACCTCTTTCTTGACGGCAACGCCCTTGTATTCGCCCAGGGTGACGTCAGGCTTGACATACACCTCGCAGGTGAAGATCAGGTTCTTGCCCGCGCCGATCTGCTCAATGTTGATCTCGGGACGATCGACGACCTCGATCTTGTTTTCCTCAATCGCCGGGCCGTAGACCTCATCGAAGATGAGCTCGAAAGCCTCGTCATAAAACACGCTCTCGCCGTACATGTTTTCAATCAGCTTGCGCGGCGCCTTGCCCTTGCGGAAGCCCGGGATGTTCACATGACCGCGAACCTTGATGTATGCTTTGTTCATCGCTTCGTCGAATTTCGCGCTTTCGACGTCAAAGGACAGCTTTACCTTATTGCTGGAAATCTTCTCAACCGTCATGATCTCTTGTTCCTCCTGGTATTGGTTGCGCCCGGAAACCCCAAAACGCTATTTTATATTATAGCACAGCCCTATGCAAACTTCAATCCTCAGAAACCTGATATTCTTCCATTTTGGCCTTCTTTTTCCCACTTTTTTCCATTTGCCCTATACCTCCCATGGTTATGCCGCAAGCGCACAAAACATTCCGGCATTTTGCGCAATCCGGAATAAACCGCGCCTGGCAAGCGCAAACTTTTCACTCAAGGACTACATTTTAAGGAGGGAAAACCGTGGCTTTGCTGCACGTGATCCTCGCCGCCCCCGCAGACATCGCACAGGCTGACCAGGCCCTCACGGCCGTGCGCCGGGCGTTGCCGCGAAACGGAGAGCAAACCGTTCTGCTCTTTTGCGATCTCCCCGACGCGCCCCACATTCGCATGCCGGAAGACGAAGCGCTGATGCGCCGCCTGCAAAGCGGCATCATGCGCATCGAACGCCTGCGCCCGGGCCGGGCGATCCTCCTGATTCGCAGGCGTGCCTGGAGCGACGCAGCCCGGCAATACCTGGGCCAAACACAGGCCATAGCGGCAAATCGGGTGATTGCGCTACTGCTCACCGGTCGCCCCGTGGAAGCGACTTTCGACGCCGTCAGCCGTTCCCCTCGCGCTCTCGCAGGCTGCTTTGACGCGGTTTTGGTGTCCGATGTGTCCCTCTCCTGCTCTCCCGACGTACCCGGACGGATGCAACACGCCATGCGGCGCTGCGGTTGGGTGTTTGGTCCGATCGTCCGCGCCCCAAGAGATGAGGAACCCCTGTTGGGGCGGCTGCTTCGCCAGGGATTTTCCCTTTCTGAGCACTTGCCCGAGCATGCGCTCCCATTTATGACCACGCCGCAGAAGCTGCTCGACGGCGCCCCCGCTTGCACCTCCATCGAAGCCGATTGCCCGTTTGTCAGCCGGGAAACGCCATCGCTCGACGCGCTCTTGCAGCATGCCCGCGTTCAGCAGATGCAATCCAGGCGCACCGCATTGCTGCTTTTGCCCGTCGTGGAAATGCTCCTCCTGTTCCTGGCGGCGGTCACGGGACACGAAGTGCTCGCCTATCTCGCTCTGATTTGGCCCGAGCGCTCGGCCCTCGTCCATCCCATTCGCCTGCCGGGGGCGCTGGTGCGCCTGGCCTTGCTGCCCGCACTCGCCGCCTCCGCGCTGGATGTCGCTTTGTCCAGGCTGCTTCGCCGTTCGCCCCGGCTGCGACTGAGCATGCCCGCCGCCGCGCAACGTCCATTCGGCTGCGTGCCGTTCGGCGTTGCGCTGTGGCTTCTGGCGTTTCTCGGCGTGCATGCGCTCGTCCCGCTGCTGCCCGTCTCCCTGCTGTGGGTTCTCGCGCCATGGATCGCGCGGGCGCTAGACCTGCCTGTGCGCGAGCGCATCCCCCTGACGAAGGACGAACAGCTTCAGCTGCGCGGGGAAGCCGAATCCCTGTATTTCTCGCTAGCACAACAGCCGTCGGCATTCCCCGGTCAGCGCATGCTCTCGCACGGCGCCGCCCTGCTGCTGGGCCTGCTGGAACCCGACGAAGCCGCAAGGCACGTCGAAGCGCTGCTGCCCGCACTCCACGAGCAACTGCAATCGCCTGAGTACGACGCGCTTTCCTGCGCCGCCGCACTCTGCGCCGCCCAGCTTTTGCGGGAACGCATGGGCGAATGCGACGCCGCCTTGCGCCCTCTGCCGGGACAAGTCGAGGCGCTCATCCTGCGTGCGCCTGCACCACAAGGGCAAACGCTGTTGGCGCGGCTCGTTCGCGCGGCTCTGTTCGAGGATAGTGCGCCGCTGCGCACCCCCGGTGCCCCGGATGCTTCGGCCGACGGGCTGTTTCTGCCGCTTTCGCTTCTGAATGTGCAAGCCCCCGACGACGCAACCCTGCCGCTGACGCACCCGCATACGTACATCGCGCGCAAAAGCCCCTGTCCTGCGACAGAGGCTTGCGATGTTCGGTTTTTGTCGCTCGTTTCGGCTTTTCTTGACCGGCCTCTGCAAGCGCTCTTCGCTCGCTCCGCGATCATCGCGCCCGTCATGCCCGCGCTGGCTGCCGCTTCTCCATCACAAAGTTGGTCAGAAAAACGCCGCGACGCTCGACGCGCTGCTCGCGAACGACAGCGTATCCCCGGCGAAGGAAGAACGGCAACGCCGTAATCGAAGCATGTGTGGTCATGCGCGCATGCCCCTGTTCCAGCCGGTCGCACAGCGCCGTAGCGACGCCGCGCCGCTGGAAATCCTTGTGAACATAAAGCCGGTCGAGATATCCGGTCTCATCCGCATCGCCAAACCCGACGATCTGTCCGTCAACCTCCGCAATCCACGTCGCATGCTCGGAAAACGACCTGTGCCAGGCCTCCAAGTCAACCTGTCCCGTCGCCCAGGCATCCAGCTGCAAAGGCGAATAGTCCCTCGCGTTCACGGAATGCACGGTATCATAGAACAGTTTCGCCATCGCCGCACAGTCTCCCCGGCGATACGGGCGAAGCGTCAGGCTCACGAGACGGTGAACCCCGCTTCTCTGAGCGCCGCGATGATGCGGCCCGCGTGCGCACGATCCTGCGTCTCCATGGTGATCTCCAGGATGGCGTCCCGGATGTCCAAATCCACGTCCGTGCGGTCGTGATGCACCGCCATGACGTTGGCTCCGTTGGAACCGATGATGTGGCTGACCATTTCAAGCTGGCCGGGGCGATCCTGCATCAGAATGCGCAGCTTGCTGACGCGGCCCGCGCGCAAGAGGCCCTTCTCAATGATGCGGGAGATCATCGTCACATCGATGTTGCCGCCGGATACGACCGCCACGACCTTGCCCGACGTATCGAACTTCTTGTTGAGGATGGCCGCTACAGGCGCCGCGCCCGCGCCCTCCGCCACCATCTTGCCGCGCTCCATGAGGAACAGAATCGCCTGCGCGATCTCGTCGTCATCGACCGTCACAATCTCATCCACATAACGGCGGCAGAGTTCATAGGTCAGTTCGCCCGGCGTCTTGACCGCGATGCCGTCCGCGATGGTCTTGGCGCTCTCCAGCGCGACGACATGCCCCGCCTCAAAGCTCGCCTTCATGCCCGCCGCGCCCGCAGCCTGCACGCCAACCACCCGGACATTCGGGTGCAGCAGTTTCACCGCCGCCGCCACGCCGGAAGCCAGCCCGCCGCCGCCGATGGGCACCACGATGGTGTTCACGTCCGGCAGATCGTCCATGATTTCCAGGCCGATGGTTCCCTGCCCAGCGATGACCATGGGGTCGTTGAAGGGATGAATGAACGTCGCGCCGGTGGACTCCTGAATATGGCAGGCCTCGGCGTAGGCATCGTCATACACCGTGCCATGCAGCACAACCTTGGCCCCCAGTTCGCGCGTGGCCATGACCTTCGAAAGCGGCGCGCCCGCAGGCATCACGATCGTCGCAGGAATGCCGAATGCCTTTGCGGCCAGCGCCACACCCTGGGCATGATTGCCGGCAGAGGACGCGATCACGCCGCAGGCGCGCTCTTCCTCGCTCAGGCTGGCAATTTTGATGTACGCACCGCGCACCTTGAAGGAACCGGTGTTTTGCAGGTCCTCGGTTTTCAGATAGATCTGGCTGTGCTCATCGGACAGCGCCTTGAACTGCACCAGTCCCGTGCGCTGCGCAACGCCCTTGAGGCGCTCGCGCGCTTCCAGAATCATGCCAAGTGTGACAGACATCCCATTCTCCTCTCTGCTGGTCTCTCAGCCATGCAGTCCGCCGGACCGGTGAACCGCCGCGAACCACACTGTCGGCAATTCCCCCATAGAAGCGCGGTATTCCAGCCCTCAGGGTTCGTTGCTGTAAAACGTGTATTGGATTGATTTCACGTCGCCGGGAGCCAAAAGGCTGCTTCCCTCGACGTAATCCCTTTTAAATAGGTAAAAACAATTCCCTGCTTCACATCTGCGTCAAGCATGAAGCGAAAGCAAGCGGCGCCCAACGCATTGTAAAAATGAAGCACAGTATGTAACAATCGCAGAACCACCGAAAGGCAGCAATCGCGATTTCATTCTTGTCTCTTTCAAAGAAGCGGTCAAGCTGAGCATAAACCGGGCTTTCGCGTGTTTCCCGCCCTCGTCAGCTCAATCTCTCCCTGCGCCGCTTCCTCTGGCCATCTCATACATCATGATGCCTGCCGCCACCGCCGCATTGAGCGACTCCGCGCCGCCGCGCATGGGCAACGCCAGATGATGTGTCGCCACACCCCGAACCGCCGCGCTGACGCCCTGGCCTTCGCTGCCGATGACAAGCACGCAGCGGTCATGGGGGCAATACTCGTAAAAATCTGCGCCGCCCAACTCCGTGGCCACGACGGCATACCCCGCATTGCGCAGCGCAAGGAGCGCATCAGCCAGCGCATCCGTGCGGAGCGCAGGCATGCGAAAGACGGAGCCCATCGTCGCGCGCAGGGTTTTTGCGCTGTATAAATCCGCGCATGCATCCGAGAGCAGCGCGCCCTCAAACCCCGCCGCGTCCGCCGTGCGAAGAATCGTGCCGACATTGCCGGGGTCCTGCACGCCATCCAGGGCCACCAAAAGATTCCCCCGAAGGCCATCCGGCGCGGGCGGGATGGCGACCGTTGCGGCGATTCCCTGCGGGGTTTTGGCCTCGCTGATGGCCTGCATGACCGGCGATGTCACCAGGAGCACCGGCAGGTTGCGCTGCTGCGCCTGTGCGCATTCGGCGGCATAGTCCGCCTCGCGCCCTTGCTCCACAATCAGCGAATGGCACAGGCCGAGCGCGAGCGCCTCGCGCACCATTTTGGCGCTTTCACAGAGGAATTCGCCGCGCTCCCGGCGCCCTTTTGCCCGCTGCAACTCGCGCAGGGCAAGCACGGCCGGATTGTGAATGCTGCTGATCTGCTTCATGTTTGCCCTCCCGCACATCGCCCGATCGTCGTAGAATGACAGAAAAGGCCGCCCGAAACCGGACGGCCTTTGCAACACGTGATTACGCGTTCTTCGCGATCTCCACGAGCTTGGCGAACGCCGCCGCATCGTTGACCGCCAGATCGGCCAGCACCTTGCGGTTGAGGTCGATCCCAGCCTTCTTGAGGCCGCAGATGAACTTGGAATAGGACAGACCGTTGATGCGGGCCGCCGCGTTGATACGGGCGATCCACAGCTGACGGAAGTCGCGCTTGCGCAGCTTACGGCCGATGTAGGCGTAACGCAGGGAACGCATCACCTGCTCCTGCGCCGCACGGTACTGCTTGGACTTGGAGCCGTAGTAGCCCTTCGCCAGCTTCATGATCTTCCTGCGCTTCTTATGGGCATTCACAGCCGCTTTGATTCTTGCCATGATGAAAACCTCCCTGCTGGCTTACTTGTACGGAATGAGCTTCTTGATGGTACCGGCGTAGCTCTCGGAGACATACGCAGCACGACGCAGATTGCGCTTGGTCTTACGGGTCTTCTTGTTGAGGATGTGACGCTTGTAAGCCTTGGCGCGCTTGATGAGACCGTTCTTGGTCAGGGAAAAACGCTTGGCAGCGCCGCGATGAGTTTTCTGCTTAGGCATAAGGGGAATCCTCCTCTCCGGATCTTTATTCTTTCGGAGCCTGCTTGGCTTCTTTGCTGGGGTCCTTCGGCGCCAGAACCATGATCATGTGGCGGCCTTCCACAAGGGGCTTGCGCTCCACATTGGCCACGTCCTTGACGCGGTTGACGAAATCCTGCATGACAGCCAGGCCGATCTCCTGATGGGTGATCTGCCGGCCGCGGAAGCGGATCGAAACCTTGACCTTATCCCCACCCTGAAGGAACTTGATGGCCGCTTTCGCCTTGGTCTGGATGTCATTTTCCTCGATCGTGGCGGAGAGCTGCACTTCCTTGATGGAGACGACCTTTTGATTCTTGCGGATCTCTCGCTCCTTCTTGGCCTGCTCGTAACGGTACTTGTCGTAGTCCATCAGCTTGCAGACCGGCGGCTTGGCGGTCGGCACGATCTTCACCAGATCGAGCTCTGCCTCCTCGGCCAGTTCAAGCGCCCTGCGAATCGGCAACACGCCGAGCTGTTCACCGTTCTGGTCGATTACTCGCACCTCGCGGTCGCGGATCTCCTCGTTCATCATCAGATCTACTGCCATGTTGTTTGCGATACACCTCCAAATGGTCTTCGCGCTTTATGCGCAAAAAAGAGCGGGCGAAACCTGCCCGCTCTTTACACATCAAAAGAACGCCAATGTGCCTCGGCAACGCAATTGCGCCGGGCGAGAAGCGGGCGGCTTCTACTTCGTACTCATATAGTCTACAACGAAGCCGCCCGTTTGTCAAGTATTTTCAGGGAAAAAAATCAAATTCTTTCCTCATTGCGCTTTTGCAGCATGGCGCACAGCGCCTCCAGCGTCATGTTCGTCGTCTGGTCGGTCTCCCGGTCGCGCACGGACACCGTGCCGCTCTCCACTTCCTTTTCGCCCAGGATCAGCATATACGGCACGCGGTCAATCTGGCGCGCCTCGCGGATCTTGTAGCCGATCTTCTCGTTGCGCGCGTCCAGCTCACAGCGAATCTTCTTTGCGCGCAGCGCCTCGTAGACCTCGCGCGCATAGGCCATGCTTTTGTCGGAAACGGGCAACACCTTCACCTGCACCGGGGCCAGCCAGAGCGGGAACTTGCCCGCGAAGTGCTCGGTCAGGATGCCGATGAACCGCTCGATGGAGCCATAGCAGACGCGATGAATCATGATCGGGCGCTTCCTGCTGCCGTCTTCCGCCACGTATTCGAGGCCAAAGTTGAGCGGCATCTGGAAATCGAGCTGAATCGTGCCGCACTGCCAGGTGCGTCCCAGGCAGTCGCGCAGGTGGAAGTCGATCTTCGGGCCGTAGAACGCGCCGTCGCCCTCGTTGACCGTGTAAGGCATGTTCAGGCGCTCAAGGGCTGCTTTGAGGCCCTCGGTTGCGGCCTCCCAGTCCTCGTCGCTTCCCATGCTGTTCTCCGGGCGGGTGGACAGCTCCACAAAGTATTCAAAGCCGAACTTCGTATACACCTGATTGATCAGCCGCACGACGCCCTCAATTTCACCGGGGATCTGCTCGCGCGTCATGAAGATGTGCGCGTCGTCCTGCGTAAAGCAGCGCACGCGGAACAGGCCGTGCAGCGCGCCCTTGAGCTCGTGGCGATGCACCAGCCCCAGCTCCCCCACGCGCAGCGGCAGTTCGCGGTAGCTGTGCGGCTGACTGCGATAGACCATCACGCCGCCCGGGCAGTTCATCGGCTTGATGCAGTAATCCTCACCGTCGATCTTCGTGGCGTACATGTTGTCCTTGTAGTGATCCCAGTGACCGCTGGTCTCCCACAGGTGGCGGCTCATGATCATCGGGGTCTGAACTTCCACGTAATCATTGGCGGTGTGGATCTCGCGCCAGTAATCGATCAGCGCGTTCTTGATCGCCATGCCCTTGGGCAGGAAGAACGGGAAGCCGGGGCCTTCGTCGCAAAGCATGAACAGCCCCATTTCCTTGCCAATTCGCCGGTGATCGCGGCGCTCCGCCTCCTCCATCAGCTTGAGGTACTCGCGCAGTTCCTCCTGATTGCGGAAGGCTATGCCGCCGATGCGCGTGAGCATCACGTTGTTGCGGTCGTTCTTCCAGTAGGCGCCGGAGAGCTTGTTGAGCTTGAACGCCTTGAGCGCCTTCGTATAGCAAAGGTGCGGGCCGACGCACATGTCGATGTACTCGCCCTGCTGGTAAAAGCTCAGCTCGGCGTCCTCGGGCAGATCGCCAATGTGCTCAACCTTGTAGGTTTCCCCGCGCTCCTGCATGAGCGCAATCGCCGCCTGACGGTCGAGCACAAACGGCTTGATGGGCAGGTTTTCCTTGACGATTTTCGCCATTTCCGCCTCGATGGCCGGCAAATCCTCGTCCGAAAGCTTCGTCTCGCCCAGATCCACGTCGTAGTAAAAGCCCTTTTCCGTCGCCGGTCCGTAAGCAAAATGCGCCTGCGGATACAGCCGCTTGACCGCCTGGGCGAGCACATGCGCCGCTGTGTGGCGGATCACGGAAAGTTCTTCCTCCTCGGGACAGTCCATTACCGTTCCGTCATGACAAATGACCTTCATGGAAATACCTCCCCCTGTTTACCGCGCCTTCGTGCGGATTTCCTCCTCCAGCTTTTCGGCAACATCCAGCAGCGGCATCGTGCCCAGGTCGCCATCCTTGCGGCTGCGCACGGCGACGGCACGCTCCTGCGCCTCCTTGTCGCCGATGACCAGCATATAGGGCACCTTCTCCTGCTGCGCCTGACGGATCTTGAAGCCGATCTTCTCATTGCGCAGGTCCAGCTCCACGCGCATGCCGCGCGAGAGCAGCTCAGCCTCCACCTCGCGCGCCCAGTCGTCGCCGCGCTCGGTGATGGTCATGATCTTCACCTGCGTGGGCGCCAGCCAGGTCGGGAACGCGCCGGCATATTTCTCAATGAGCAGCGCCAGCGTGCGCTCGTAGCAGCCCAGCGACGTGCGGTGAATGATGTAGGGCGTCTTCTTCTGGCCGTCCGCATCGACGTACTCCATGCCGAACTTCTTGGCGAGCAGCATGTCGATCTGGATGGTGATGAGCGTGTCCTCCTTGCCGAACACGTTCTTGATCTGAATATCGAGCTTCGGGCCGTAGAACGCCGCCTCATCGATGCCGATGGTATACGGCACGTTGAGGTCCGCGAGAATCTTGGCCATCAGCGCCTGTGCCTCATCCCATTGCTCGGCCGTGCCCTCGTACTTGGCCGTGTTGTTCGGGTCCCACTGGGAGAAGCGGTAGGTCACGTCCTCACCCAGGCCAACGGTGTCCAGCATATAGCGCGCCAGATTCAGGCAGCCCGCAAACTCCTCCTCCAGCTGCTCCGGGCGCAGGACGATGTGGCCCTCGGAGATGGTGAATTGGCGCACACGGATGAGGCCGTGCATCTCGCCGGAGTCCTCGTTGCGGAACAGCGTGCTCGTCTCGCCCAGACGCATCGGCAGGTCGCGGTAAGAGCGCATGCGGTTGAGGAATACCTGATACTGGAACGGGCAGGTCATCGGCCGCAGCGCGAAGCACTCCTTCGTCTCATCGTGCGGATCGCCGAGCACGAACATGCCGTCCAGATAGTGATCCCAGTGGCCGGAGATCTTGTAGAGCTCGCGCTTGGCCATCAGCGGCGTCTTGGTGAGCAGATAGCCGCGCTTTTGCTCCTCGTCCTCGACCCAGCGCTGGAGCAGCTGCACGATGCGCGCGCCCTTGGGCAGCAGGATCGGCAAGCCCTGGCCGATGTAATCCACGGTGGTGAACAGTTCCAGTTCGCGGCCAAGCTTGTTGTGGTCGCGCTTTCTGGCCTCTTCCAGCGCCGCCAGGTGCTCCGCGAGCGCTTCCTTGCTCTCAAAGGCCGTGCCGTAGATGCGCTGAAGCATCTTGTTCTTCTCGCTGCCGCGCCAGTAAGCGCCTGCCGCGCTCAGCAGCTTGACCGCCTTGATCTTGCCCGTGGAAGGCAGGTGCGGACCCGCGCACAGGTCCGTGAAATCGCCCTGCGTGTAGAAGGAGATCACCGCGTCCTGCGGCAGATCCTCGATGAGCTCGACCTTGTAGGGCTCGCCCTGCGCCTGCATGAAGGCAATGGCCTCCGCGCGCGGCTTCTCGCTGCGCACGAGCCGGTCGTTCTTCTTGATGATGCGGGTCATTTCCTTTTCGATCTTCGCCAGATCCTCCGGAGTGAACGGCTTTTCGACGTCAAAGTCGTAGTAGAAGCCGTCCTCGATCGCCGGGCCAATCGCCAGCTTGGCCTCCGGGAACAGGCGCTTGACCGCCTGGGCAAGCACATGCGAGGCCGTGTGGCGCAGCACGCGGCGGCCGTCCTCGTCCGCAAAGGTGAGCACCTGCACCTCGCTGTCCTGTTCAATCGGCGTGACCAGCGAGAGCACCTCGCCGTCCACCTTCACCGCCAGCGCCTTCTTGCGCAGGTCTGCGTCGATCTGCGCGAGCATGTCCAGCGCGTTGGTTCCCTGCTCAAACTCGTAAACCTGTCCGTTCAGTGTGATCTTCATCTTTGATCCGCTCCTTTTTCTGTGATGCTGAGAGACGAAAAAAGCCCGTCCCTCAAATGAATTCGAGGGACGAGCGAAAATCCTTCACCCGTGGTTCCACCCTGATTGGTGCTCTTTGGCGCTTTATCGCGCGCCGCGCGGCCCGATCGAAAGGTGGTCTTCGCCCCATCACCTGCCAACGCGCTTTCAGCCAACGGCGCATCTCTCTTTGGGCAAGCCCCGACGGGGTTACTCTTCTTCTTCATGTCAAGCATGGTCAGTATAGCGCCGAACCGCAAAAATGTCAAGCGCAACCGCGTCAAAAAAGCTCATCGAGCAACCTGTAATACCGGATTTTTTCCCAGTCCGGCGTGATACCCAGCGCGCGAAAGAGCAACCCATCGTCAAACCCCGGATAGGCCGGGCCAAAGCGTCCCTTCGCGTTGTCGCGCAGGCTACGAAAGCAAAGAGCGATGTCCTGCCAGCGGTCCGCAACGCCCGCGCGCCCCAGGTCAATCAGCCCACTCAAGCGGCCCGCCTGCACGAACACATTGGGCAGGCAGAAATCCCCATGCGAAAGCACGAGCTCCTCCGGGGGCCGGTGCTGCTCCAGCCAAGTGAGCAACTGCACCGGCCCTTCAAACCCACCGGGTCCGAAGGTTTCCGGCTCGACACGGTTCATATCCACCAGGCCCGCTTCCACGTTGTAACGGGCACGGCGCAGCTTTTCCTCCAGCGTACAACGCACCGGACAATTCGTCACGTCCACCCGCCAGAGCGCGCGCAGCGTTTCGGCCAGCATGACCGCCAGCGCCTGCGGTTCCCGCATGCAGCGCGGCGCACAGGCCATCTCGCCCGGCATGCGCGTCATCAGCGTAAAGCAAAACCCGTTCTCCCGCGCAGAAGCGATCACGCGAGGCACTGGAAACCGGCCTTCCAGCCAGCGCATCATGACCAGCGCATTTTCGCTCTCCTCGCCTTCCGGCTCCACTTTGAGCACGCAGTCGTCATAGAGCTCGACCGTTGAACCGGAACACCCCACATCGTCGAGTACGGGGCGCTTCCCCTGCACCTGCGCTTGAATATTCCGGGGCAAAACCATGGTTTAACCCCTTTCCTGTGCGCTCAACTGGGTCGTATACAGTTCGTAATACGCGCCGCGCTGGGCAAGCAACTCCTCATGTGTGCCCTGCTCTACGATCTTTCCGTGGTCGATGACCAGAATGACGTCCGCCTGGCGAATTGTGGAGAGCCTGTGCGCAATGACAAAGGACGTTGTCCCGCGCATCAGCGTCTGCGTCGCCTGCTGAATCATCTGTTCGGTCTGCGTGTCCACGGAGCTGGTCGCCTCGTCGAGCACGAAGATCTTCGGCTGCGCGATGACCGCGCGGGCAAAGGAGATCAGCTGCTTTTCGCCGGTAGAGAGCTTGTCGCCGCACTCGCCGACGTCCGTCTCGTATCCGTCGGGCAATTTCGCCGCAATCCGGTCGGCGCTCACCGCGCGCGCGGCCTCTTCCACCTCTGCATCGGTGGCCTGCGGCCTGCCGTAACGGATGTTCTCGCGAATGGTACCGGAGAACAGGTGCGGCTCCTGAAGCACATAGCCAATATGGCTGTGCAGCCAGAGCTGGCTGCGCTCGCGCACGTCCCGCCCGTCGATGAGCACGCTTCCGCCCGTCGGCTCAAAGAACCGGCAGACGAGGTTGACCAGCGTGCTCTTGCCCGCGCCGGTTTCACCGACAATGGCGACCGTCGCCCCGGCGGGCACGTGCAGATTGAAGTGCGAGAGCACCTCTTCCCCGCCTTCAATATAGTGGAAGGACACGTCCTCAAACGTGACGTCCCCGCGCATGGGCTCCCAGTTCTCGGTTTTCGGCTCGAAGCAATCGCCGTAAACGGCCTCGACCTGCTCGCTGTCGCGCACGGTGGGCGTTTCGGCAATCAAATCCGCAACGCGCTCGACGCAAGCCTGCTGAGAGATCATCATGGAAATGCGGTTTGCCTGCTGGCGGAAGGTCTGAAACAGGCTGAGCGCATACGTGGTAAACGCGCTGAGCACGCCGATGCTCAGCGTGCCGCCGAGCACCATGCGTCCGCCGCGGTAGAGCGTGGCGCTGGCCGCCAGTGCGCCGCAGCAGACGATCAGCGGCACGTAGATCGCGCGCATGCGTCCATGCAGGATGCCCGCGCGCGCCGCATTGGCCGTAATCGTCTCAAACTCGGCGCTGAGCCTGTCCTCCAGGGCCATGGTCTTGCTCGTCTTGGCGCCCATGATGCCCTCGTTGTAACCCGCTGTGATTTTGGAGTGCTGCGCGCGCACTTCCCGGTTCAGGCCGATCAGCTTGCGCTGGAAGTAGATCGTCAGAAGCGTTACCAGCGGCGCAAGCAGAATCAGCGTCATCGCCAGGGAGAGCGACATGCGCGCCATCGCCACGAACACGCCCAGAATATACGCAAATCCCCAGAGGATGTCCGGGAAGATCCACGCGCACTCGTTGGCGATGCGGTCCGTGTCGCTCATTACGCGCGAAAGGCTGTGTCCGGCGCTGGTAACGTTGTAGTAATTCAGGCTCAGGCGCTGCAGGTTGACGAAGCATGCTTCCTTGAGGTCGCGGCCACAGATCATCTCAATGCGCATGCAGCTGGCAAAGTAGATGCGCAGCATCGTCAGCTCCGTGGCGATGATCAGCAGATAGCGCAGGATGTAGAGCCCCATGCCCTCCAGCGTACCGGCGAGGATAAACGCATCAACGACCTCCGCCTGCAACAGCGGGATGTAGAAGTCCGTCATGGCCAATATGAGGTTGCTGCCAATCGCCGCGGCAAACAGCAGCTTATGCCGCCGAAGCACCGGCCAGAGCCTCTTCCAGGGTTTCAGCGAAAACGAAGCCTTTCTTTCCTCAGTCATGCGCGCTCACCTCCTGCTGCGTGCCGCCCTGCATGGCGGCCACCCGCGCGTAGACGCCGCCCGCGCGCAGCAATTGCGCATGCGTGCCGCGCTCGACAATTTTTCCATCCTCCAGAACGATGATCTGGTCGGCATGCATGATTGTGGAAACCCGGTGTGCAATCAGTATCAGCGTGGAATCGCCGGCCGCCTCGCGCAGCCGCGTGCGGATGGCCTCATCGGTCTTGGCGTCCACAGCCGAGAGCGCGTCGTCAAAGACCATGACAGGCGCGCCGGTGAGCAGCGTGCGTGCGATCGCCGTGCGCTGCTTCTGT
>CALVTV010000205.1 GCA_944363005.1 uncultured Clostridia bacterium
CCGGGGAACTCGCATAGTCGTGCCGCTAGCGGCACTCCTTGCGATTCCCGACGCTCCGCCGGGCTGCTTCGCCCACTGGGCGCGCCCGGCTCCGGTCCCCCAGACGGGGTTTGGGGCGGTAGCCCCATCGTTTCCCTCGCGCGAAGCGCCTAAGAAAAAGTAGTCAGGGAGCGTAGCGTCACCTGACGGGTTGGATTGGCAAAGCAACGGGAGAGAAGCGCGGAGCGAAGGCGGGAAAATAAAACCATCATTTCGTAGGAACACACCTTTCAGGCCTCCGATCAGGCTTTGCGTTGATGGCATGCCGCTACGCGGGAAGCGACGTCAGGGAACGCTGCGCTACCTGACTCCTTTTTTAGGGAAGCGCTTCGCGCCGATGGGATTACGTTGGGCTGCCGCCCAAACCCGCCTGAGGGATTTTATCCCTCAGACTCCCCTCTTCGCTTCGCGCGGTTGAAAGGAATTTTTATAAATTGAAAGGGAGGAAGCCAGGTCCGGCTTTCCTCCCCTTTTTAATTCACAGGCAGAACATGAAGAAACGCAACACGTCGTAATACGCGTCCGAGGAGAAGGCCACCGTACGCGCGCCCGTCTGGCGCACGCCGGGGTAGAAACTCGCGCGGCGCGCCTTGGCGTGATGGCGGAACTCCACCTCGACGTCAAAGTGATTCGGCAATTCGATCTTGAACTTCTCCGGATGCGCCAGGCCCTCGCGCACGGCTTCCTCCGCCGTCTCGCGAATGCGGCGCACGGCCTCATTCGGGTGAATGGAAATCGTGCCGTTTCCTTTGCCCGTCTGCACGGGCACGATGTAGATATTCGGGTTCATCCGCCGCGCCGCCTCGCAGACGCCCAAATCGCCCGTGATCATCAGCACCGGCACGTCATAATAGCCCGCCACCAGGCAGTTGATGACCATTTCACTGGCCTGAATGCCGTTGATGCGCACGGAGCAGTTCTCCAGGTTCATCGTGTGCGCCAGCGGGCTGAAGTCCGTGTTGGACGAGGAATGATAGCCCGTGAAGATCACGCCGGAGAAGCTCGCGTCCAGGCCCGACATCATCGAGTGAATATCGCTGCCCCAGCCCCGGAAGATCTGAATGTCCTCCGGCAGTTCCGCGGGAATCAGGTTGCGGGCGCTGTCGTGCGCGTCCTTGACGAACACGCCGTCGCTGCCGCCCGCCGTCGCGCCCGCGCAGGCCGCGGCGACCTCGCGCGTCATCTGCCGGCGGAAGGGCTCGTATTCGGCCTTGCCCAGCTCGGTCTCGTCCCAATGGGCGATGCCGCAGGTGCCCTCAATATCGGCGGAAATGAAAATTCGATGCATCATATGTCCATTTCTCCTGTCATTTCGTCACGTCCACAAAGCCCACGGCTTCGCTGGCGCGGTAAAGTTCCTCCACCGTCAGGCGCACGCCGCTATGGTCGTTGCCCGCGGCGGGATACACCACGTCGTACGCCCGGAGCGACTCGTCCAAATACACCGGCACGCCCGGCAACACGCCGAACGGGCAAACCCCGCCAACGCCGTGCCCGATGAGCGCTTCCACCCGCTCGGCGGGCAGCATGCGCGCCTTCATGCCAAAGCGCGCCTTGAACTTGGGGTTGTCGATGCGGGCGGTGCCCGCCGCCAGAATCAGCAGCGCGCCCTCGCCGTCGGCGAAGGAGAGCGTCTTGGCGATGTGTTCCGGCTCGCAGCCCAGCGCCCTGGCCGCCAGTTCGACCGTCGCGCTCGACGCCTTAAGCTCGATGATCCGCTCCTCAAGCCCGTACTTTCTCAGGTGCGCCCGCGCCCTTTCCATACTCATCTGTGCGTCACTCCGTTCACGCGATTTCCAGCGCGATTTCCATCATCTGGGTGAAGGTCGTCTGCCGGTCTTCCGCGGGCAGGGCCTCGCCGGTGAAGATGTGGTCGGAGATCGTGCAGATCGCCAGCGCGTTCTTGCCCGCGCGCGCCGCGTTCAGATAGAGCGCCGCCGCCTCCATCTCCACGGCGAGCACGCCCAGGTTCTTGAGCTTGCCCGCGCCGCCGGCCTCGTCGTAGAAGATGTCGGAGGAATACAGCGCGCCGACGTTCGGCTCGATGCCCATGCGCCGCGCCGCCGCTACCGCGGCCTCCAGCAGCGCAAAGGAGCAGCAGGGCGCCACGTTTCCATCGAAGAACTGGCGGCCATAGCTCGAATTGGTGTAGGCGCTCATGCCCATCACCACGTCGCGCAGCTTGACGTTATCGCCGATGCCGCCGGCGGTGCCCACGCGGATGATGTTCTCAACGCCGTAGAAGTTGTACAGCTCATAGGAATAGATGCCGATGGACGGCATACCCATGCCGGACGCCATCACCGAGACGCGCTTGCCCTTGTAGGTGCCGGTATAGCCCTGCACGCCGCGCGTGTTGTTGACGAGCACGGGGTTTTCAAGGTACGTCTGTGCGATGAACTTGGAGCGCAGCGGGTCGCCGGGCATGAACACGGTGCGGGCGAAGTCGCCCGCTTTCGCCGTGATATGTGGGGTGGGAATATTGGCCATGCTTACAGCCTCCTTTCGCTTGTATGCTCTATTATACCCCGGCGCACAAAAATTGCCAACAGGAATTTGCGCGCGGCCCGTCCCTGCCTTGACAGACGCGCCAAAAATTCGTAAACTAGATGGGAAATCCCGCAGGAAGGAGGATCGCCATGGCAACAAAGCGCTGGGCGCTTGCAACGCTCATCACCCTCGCCGCCCTTTTGGCGCTGTGCGCGGCGGCGGTGTACATCGTCGATCCGTTTGAGCACTACCGGGAATCCGCGATCCTGCCGCTCTACGACCAGGAGAGCTACAACAACCCGGGCATCGTGCGCAACTACGAATACAACGCCGCGATCCTGGGCACGTCGATGGTGGAGATGAGCCATCCTTCGGTCATCGACGCATGTTTCGGCGTCACCTCGGTCAAACTGCCGATGCGCGGCTCCCACACGGCGCAGATGGGCTGGCAGCTCGCCCACATCTTTGAAACGCGCGAGCTCGCGCTGGCCATTCTGGCGGTGGACGCCTATTCGCTCATGGGCCCGCCGGACGACATGGAGGAGATCTTCCCCTACCTTTGGAACGACAACCCGCTGGACGATGTGAATTACCTGCTCAACCGGGACGTGCTGCTGGTCAAGATTCCCAGGATGCTGGAGAACATCGGCAAGCCCACAGACACCAAGCGCGACGACATGTACCAATGGACGGACGTGGTCTTTGCCGCCAAGAGCGTATACGACAGCCTGCCCGACGTGCCGCAAAGCGAGATGACCGACCCGGAATACCGCCTGGAGCGCTCCACGGAGAACATCCGGCGGCACATCGAAACCTATGTCGCCGCGCACCCGGAGACGACCTTCAAGATCTACATGCCGCCCTATTCGGTGGCGTATTGGTACCTGATGACCCGCCAGGGCCTCTCGGAACAGCAGTTTCGCTCCCGCGCGCGGGTCTGCGAGCTGCTGCTTGCCTACCCGAATGTCGAAATTTACGACTTTTCCTCGCGGCTCGAGTGGATCACGGACCTTGATGAGTACTTCGACTACTCCCACCACAGCGGCGACATCAGCGACGCCATCATGCGCGCCATGGCCGCAGGGGAAAACCGCGTGACCTCGGTCGAGCAGATGTGGGCCGGAAGCGAGGTCATCCGCCAGGCGGTCATCGACTTTGCGGCCGCCTACGAGCCGTAAAGGGATCGGGCTTGACGCCTTCCAAAAATTGCCTTATAATGGAATTTGTGAAAGGAGGAGGATCTCCATGATCATCGATCGAATCGAGGAACAGGAGCGGTATTACCCGATTCATCCGGATATGGAACTGGCTTTTGCCTTCCTTGCGGAGGCGCCGGATCTTGAACCGGGCCGCTATGAGCTGGAAAACGGGCTGTTTGCCACCGTATCGGAGGGCGATACCCGACAGATCGACACCGTGAAGCTGGAGTCCCACAAGAAGTACATCGACCTGCAATACTGCATTGCCGGTGGCGAGCGCATGAGCTGGGCGCACATTCAGGAACTCAACCTCTGCGAGAGCGACCCGGAACACGACTGCTATACCTACACCGGCATGTCCACCTCCGTGTCCATCCGTCCGGGCATGTTCTTCATCATGTTCCCCAGCGACGGACACAAGTCCTGCTGCCATCACGAATTCCCCAAGCACTACCGCAAGGTGGTCGTCAAGATCCCCGTCAAGAACTGAAACACAAAGGACGCAAGCAATTGCGGCCTTTTTTGGAAGAGGGGCAAAACCGCCCGGCGGGGAAGGCCCGCCAACGGAAGTGAGGTTTAATCATGCTGGATATCGCGGTCATCGGCGCGGGCCCCGCGGGCTACAGCGCCGCCATCAACGCCAGAAAGCGCGAGAAATCGGTGATGGTCATCGGCCAAAGCGGCGGATGGCTCGCGCGCGCGGAATCGATTGAAAACTATCCGGGCTTGCCGGGCGTCTCCGGGGAGCAGCTCCTCGCCGCCATGCGCGAGCAGGCGCTTTCCATGGGCGCGGAGCAGCGCCCGGGCGTCGTGCATCAGGTGATGGACATGGGCGGCGTGTTCGCCCTCTCGCTGGGCGGGGACTTCGTGGAGGCCCGCCGCGTCATCCTCTGCACGGGCGCCAAGCAGCCGCGGCTGTTGCCCGGGGAAGAGATGCTGCTGGGCCGGGGCGTGAGCTACTGCGGCACGTGCGACGCGATGCTCTACCGGGGCAAGCGCGTGGCCGTCGTCGCGCAGGGGCCGGAGGCCGTCAGCGAGGCGAACTTCCTTTCGACGCTCTGCGAACACGTCACCTACTTCGGCGCGCCGGACCCGGCGCTCGATGCGCGCATCGAGGTCAGCGACAAAAAGCCCGAGGCCATCGCCGGCGAAGGGCGCGTGCGCGCTCTTGTGGCCTCCGGCGAGGAGCTGCCCTTTGACGGCGTGTTCATCTTCCGGGAAGCCATGGCGCTCTCCGCGCTGCTGCCGGGGCTTGAGATGGACGGCGCGTTCATCCGCGTCGACCGCCAGATGCATACCAGTGTGCCCGGCGTGTTTGCCGCCGGGGACTGCACGGGCCTTCCGCTTCAGGTGGCCAAGGCCGTGGGCGAGGGCTGTATCGCCGCGCTGAGCGCCGCCCAGGAGCTCAAGTAAGCAGGAAAGACAAAATTTTCCATACCGGTATCGGCATCTTGCCCAACGGCGCGGGGATATGCTATAATCGATATGGAAACATGTCAAAATGCGCCGCGTGTGAAGGAGGGATGCAGGGTGCGCACCATTGAAACCGGCAAGGCCGTGGTTGAAATCATCGCCTGGCCGGAGGACAAGCCGTGGCTGGGCCGCTACCAGACTTCCAGCCGCATCGAACAGGGAATCTGCCAACTGATGCTCTCCCCGGAGGTCTTTCATAACGCGGCCAAAGCCAACACGGCCTACCGCCGCTTCGCGCGCAAGATCGAGCGCGAGGGCATGGAAGCGCCGAACGTGGTCTTTCGCGACCTGACCTCGAGGGCTTCCAAAAACGTGTTCTGTATTCTCTCAACAAAGGAGTCGGTCTTTAACTCCGCCTGCGAAATCGGGCGCATGTATGTCGTGGAATCCGGCATCGACGAGCGCCGGCGGCTGTGCGCCGTGCTGCTTCGGGACGGGGAGCGGGCCAGCAAAATCATATGATCCAACTGCCGCAAGCCTATATCGCGCAAATGAAACGCCTGCTCGGGGAAGCAGGCTTTTTTGCGTATGAACGCGCGCTTTCCCAGCCCGTCACCCGCGCGCTGCGCATCAATCTGCTGACGCATCCCGACGGCATGCCGCCCCGCGCCGTCGAGGGGCTGGGGGAGCGCGTGCCTTGGGCGCAGGGCGCGTACTTCGTGGAGGACGGCGCGCGCCCCGGCCTTTCCCCGCTGCATGAGGGCGGCCTGTTTTACTTGCAGGAGCCCAGCGCCATGACGGCGGTTTCCGCGCTTTCGCCGCAGCCGGGCGAGCGCGTGCTCGACCTGTGCGCCGCGCCCGGCGGAAAGAGCACGCAAATCGCCGCGCTCATGCAGGGCCGCGGGCTGCTCGTTTGCAACGAGCCGGTGCCCTCGCGCGCGCAGATCCTCTCGCGCAACGTCGAGCGCATGGGCGTGCCGAACGCCGTGGTCGTCAGCGCGATGCCAGACCAGCTTGCCGCGCGCTTCCCCGCGTACTTCGACCGAATCCTCGTGGACGCGCCGTGCTCGGGCGAGGGCATGTTCCGCCGCCAGGAGGAGGCGCGCGCGGAGTGGAACGAGCATACCCCGCGCGGCTGCGCCGAACGCCAGCTCGAAATTCTCGCGGAAGCGGCGAAGATGCTCGCGCCGGGCGGCGCCCTGGTCTATTCCACCTGCACGTTCAACGACACGGAGAACGAGGGCGTGCTCGAGCGGTTTTTGGGCGCGCATCCCGAGTTTGCGCTCGAACCGTTCGCGCTTTGCGGCCTGCCGCCCGCCGAAAAGGGCTATCTGCACCTGTATCCGCACGAAATGCGCGGCGAAGGGCACTTCGTCTCGCTGCTGCGCAAAAGCGCGGACGCCCCGTCCGCCGAATCTCCCCGCCGCAAGGAAAGCCGTAGGCCGCGCGCCGCGGAGACGATTGCCCTGCCGGATGTGCTCGCGCCGAGCGTGTCGTTTGAACGGCTGCATGTCGCGGGTGGCTGCCTGTGGAGCCTGCCGCAGGGGCTGAACCTCGAGCAGCTGGAAGGGCTGCGGGTGCTGCGCACGGGCCTGTTGCTCGTGCGGGGCGATGCCAAACGCGCCGAGCCGGATCACGCCCTGGCGATGGCCCTGCGCCCGGAACAGGCCCGGCATAGCGTGGAACTGAATGAGGCGCAGGCGCTTTTGTATCAGGCCGGGGAGGCGCTGGATCTGGGCGATTTGCCGGCGGGATATACGCTGATTTGCCATGAAGGCGTTTCTCTGGGCTGGGGAAAACAGGCCGGCGGGATGATGAAAAACCATTATCCCAAGGGCCTTCGCCGCCGCTGAACCCGCTTGAAACCGCCGCGAAGCGAGGAAGGGGTCTGGGGACTGGTCCCCAGGCTAGGGGATTGGGGGATGAAATCCCCCATCGTTCCCATATCGCGAAGCGATGAAAGGAAAAGCAGTCAGGGAGCGAAGCGTCACCTGACGTCGCTTCCCGCCATGGCTGCTTTTCGCCGCCGCAAGAGAAAAACTGCCACCTGCGCAATATGCGTCAGTCATCCTTTCCGCATGTATACGACGGCTCCGTCCGGTTGCATTGAATGAACCCGATTTTATCGTAAAACGCTTTGCCGTTGCTTCTCTCTTTTAACCCGTCAGGTCACGCTTCGCTCCCTGACTACCTTTTTCTTCTTTGGGCTTCGCCAATGGGCACGATGGGGCTGCCGCCCCATTCCCCGCCTGAGGGATTTCATCCCTCAGACTCCCCCCCTCCGCTTCGCGGCGCTCTGCCGCCGCTTTTCCTTTGGATTCGCGCCGGAGGCAAAAATCGTCCCAATCCCCCGCCTGTAGTTTGCGTTTTCCGTCCGGTTTGTGTATAATGAAGGGGAAGGGAGCGTGATGGCCTATGAAGAGAATCGTCAAGGCGTGTTACGTGCTGATCGTCGGCCTCATTGTGTTCACCGGTGCGCTGTTCATCGCGCAGGGTATGCGCCAGGCCCGGCAAACCGCCGGTGTGCAGACCGTCCTTTCGTTCCCCAACGACGCGGGAAGCGCAATCTGACGCGCGGGAGGAAACCATGTTCAACCCTTACGGCTTATTTGCCATGCCGACGCTCGAGACGCCGAGGCTCATCCTTCGCCGGATCGCCATGTGCGACGCGAAGGATATTTTTTCGTACAGTTGCGATGAAGAGGTGGCGCGCCATGTGCTTTGGTCCGCGCAAAAGGACATCTCCGAAGCGCGCGCCTATTGCCGCGACTTGCAGCGCCGCTACCGGCGCGACGAGCCGAGCAGCTGGGGCATCATTGAAAAAAAGACCGGCCATCTGGTCGGCACCATCGGCTACATGAACTACAGCGAGGAAAACGCCAGCGTGGAAGTCGGCTACTCGCTGGCGCACTGGCTCTGGAACGGCGGATACATGACCGAGGCACTCGCGCGCGTGATCGATTACACGTTCGACGCCATGGACATCAACCGCATCGAGGCCCAGCACGAGCTGACCAACCCCGCGTCCGGCCGCGTGATGGAAAAATGCGGCATGCGGCGGGAAGGCGTGCTGCGCCAGCGCCTATACAACAAAGGAAAGTTTGTGGACGTCGCCCTCTATGCCATTTTGAAGGGCGATCCGCGTCCGCTGACCTCTGCCAAGGAGCCATCATGATCAAACTCATCGCCAGTGATATGGACGGCACGCTGCTCGATAGCCAAAAACGCCTGCCGCCCGATCTGCCCGCCGTGCTGTGCGCCCTTGGCGCGCGGGGCGTGACCTTTGCCGTCGCCAGCGGCCGCCAATACGGCGCGCTTCGCCGCGACCTGCCGGATCTTGACATGCCCTTCATCTGCGAAAACGGCGCGCTCATCATGCATCGGGACGAGCCGGTGTTTCTCGACCCCATGCCCGCGAACGCTTTGCCCGATGTGCTGCGCGCGGCGCGCGGCCTTTCGGGCGTGTATCCCGTGCTCTGCCGCGCGCGGGTCGCGCTGGTGGAGGCGAGCGCTTCCCCCGCGTTCATCGCGGAAACCGCGCGCTATTACCCCGACTTGCAGGTCGTTGACGATCTGACGGCGCATGCCGGTGCGCAGGACGTATGCAAGGTCGCCTTTTACGACGAGGGCGACGCGCAGACGCACGAACTGCCCGTGCTCGAGCGCGCGCTCGGCGGCGAGCTGAGCGTCGTGCTCTCCGGCGAGCACTGGGTCGATGTGATGAAGCCCGGCGTCAACAAGGGCTGCGCGCTGCGTGCCCTGCAACAGCGGATGGGCATCGGCCCGCAGAACTGCATGGCCTTTGGCGACTACCTCAACGACATCGAGCTTTTGCAGGCGGCGCAGGAGAGCTACGCCATGAAAAACGCGCACCCGGCGCTTTTTCGCGTGGCGCGCCACATCGCGCCGGGCAACGACGAGGACGGCGTGCTGCGCGTCATCCGCGCGCAGTTTGCGCTTTGACGGAGGACGCGCATGAAAACCATCATCGCGGACGCGGCGTGGGATGGACGCCGCCTCACCCGCTTTTTGCAAAAGGCGTTGCCCGCGGCTCCGGCGGGCCAGATTGCCCGGTTCCTGCGCCTGGGGCGCATCAAGGTGGACGGCAAGCGCGGCCGGGAGGACACCGTGCTCGCCGCCGGGCAGCGCGTGGACCTCTACGTGGAGGACGCCTGGTTTGAGCCGCCCGAACGGGTGGACCCGTTTTACGGCAAGATCAAGCCGAAGCTGACCGTTGTCTACGAGGACGAAAACCTGCTTGTGCTTGACAAGCGCCCGGGGCTTGTCTGCCATCCCGACGAGAGCGAAAAGGTTCATACGCTGCTGACCTACGCGCAGGCGTATCTCTACCAGAAGGGCGAATGGAAACCGGGGGGCTTTGCCCCGGCGCTTTGCAACCGGATCGACCGGTTTACCGGCGGCATCGTGATGGTGGCCAAGACCCCGCAGGCGCTGCACGACATGGACGCGAAAATCCGCAACCACGAAGTAGAAAAGTACTACCTGTGCATCGTTCACGGCCGCATGCCCCATTCTGAGGGCACGCTGCGGCACTACCTGCTCAAAGGGCCAAAGAAGGTCACCGCGCTGCGCGCGCCCCAACCCGGCGCGCAGGAAGCCGTGACGTATTACCGCGTGGTCGATGAGCGCGAGGGGCTGACGCTCTGCGAATGCCTGCTGGGCACCGGGCGCACGCACCAGATCCGCGCGCAGTTTGCCGCCACCGGCCATCCGCTGCTGGGCGACAATCAATACGGCTCGGCAGAGCTGGCCCGGCGCTACGGGCGCCTGAGCGGGCAGGCGCTCTACGCCTACCGGCTGATCTTCCGGTTTGAGACGGACGCCGGATGCCTTGCGCCCCTCAACGGACGCCTGTTGCAGGTCGCGGATGTGCCGTTTGTCCGCACGTATTTCCCGGATGTGGTCATCCCGTGACGCGCGGGGCCGGCCGCTTGGAAGGAGGAATTCCATGACGCAGCGCTTCTCGCGCCGCTTGCCTTCGCTGCTGTTTTCCCTGTTGCTTGCGGCGGGCTTTTGCCTGTTCTTTGCCGCGTGCAACACGCCGCTGGGGCCTTCCGTGGGCAGCGACAACGCCATTTACATCACCATGGGCACCGCCCTGGCGCAGGGCTACACGCCTTACACGGAGATCTTTGACCACAAGGGGCCGCTGCTCTTCCTGATGCAAATGATCCCGCAGGCGCTTTCCGGCGGGAACTCAACGCTCGCCGTCTTCCTGATGGAAATCGTGTTCGTGTTTCTCAGCCTTCGGCTGATGGCGGCCCTGGCGCGCCGCCTGGGCCTTCGCCAGGATTGGCTTGCGCAGCTGGCCTACCTGGCGCTGCTGGGCCCGCTGATGGACGGCGGCAACCTCAACGAGGAATACGCCGCCTGTTTCATCCTGGCCGCGCTGCTTTGCGCCGTGTCCGCCTTTGACCGGGAGGACTGGGCGCCCCCGCGCAAGCTCGCCCTGCCCGCCTTCGGGATGGGCGCGATGACCATGCTGGCCTTCCTGCTGCGCGCCAACAACGCGCTGAGCCTGCTCGGTCTGACGGCGGGTTTGGCGCTCGCGCTGCTCGCCGGGCGGCGGTTTGCCGATCTGGGCTTCTGCGCGCTGGGCTTTCTTTGCGGCTGTGCGCTGGCCTGCGCGCCCGTGCTCCTCTGGCTTGGCGCACAGGGCGCGCTGGGGGAGGCTGTTTACGGCTCGATCATCCACAACATGATGTATGCCCAGACCGACGGCATCGGCCGCGTTCAGGCGCTGCTGGCCACCGGCTACGGCCACACCGCGCTCGCCCTGGCGGCGCTCTCGTGCCTGGGCGCGCTGGCGCATGCCCTGCGCGCGCCGGGCGGCTCTTTCCGCCTGACCGGGCGCACGGCGCTGTGCCTTTCCCTCGTGCTCGCCACGGCCGCGGCGGGCATGAGCGCGTTCATCTCCCATAAGTACTACACGCATTACCTGATGGCGCTCGTTCCCCTGGCGGCGCTGGGCGCCGTGATGCTGCTGGGCGCGCTGCCCGCGCGGCGGGTCGTGACGGGCACGGCCGCCGCGGTTTGCTGCCTGGCGCTCGTCGCCGGAGGCGCCGCGGCCAACGCGCGCAGGCTTTCCGACCTGGCGGCGCAGGGTTCGTTTGCCGAGGACGCCCGCACGCTCTATGCCCTCGTGCCCGAGGACGAGCGCGACAGCTTCATGGCCTACCGCGTGGAGCCCAAGTGGTACGTCTACGCCAAAGCGTTGCCCTGCATGCGCTTCTACTTCCTGCAGGAGATTCTCGCGCAGGCCGATCCCGCCGTGATGGACGAGATCGTCTCGGCGTTTGAGCAGAACCCGCCCCGCTGGCTGGTGCTCTTTTACCAGCGGGAATTCGGCCCGCCGTACGACGAGCGCGTCGCCCAAATCTTTGAAACCTCGTATGAATTTGTGGATGCCTGCGGCGAGTATCAGCTCCTGCGGCTGAAGGACGAACCATGAACAGAGACAAACTCCTGACGTGGGGCCTGGCCCTCGCACTCTTTGCCGTTGCCGCCACCGCGTTTAACGTCATCGTTTTGCCGTTTGCCCGCGCCTGTTACGGCTACAGCGCCTGGGTGCAGCTGCCGGCATGCGCGCTTTCGCTGCTGCTCTTTGGCTTTGCGGGCGCGTATCTGCAACGCACGGACCTGGAGCGCCTGGAGCGCACGGCGCGCACGCTGCGCTTTGCGGGCATCGCGGCGCTGTTTGTGATCCAGTTGGCGCTGGGCTACCTGATGGAATACACGCCCATGGGCGACAACCACATGATCTACGACGGCGCGCAGATGCTGGCCGCGCAGGGCAATTTTGACGGCGCGGACTACGGCCTCTACCTCGCGCGCTTTTCGAACCAATGGGGCTTTGTGCTGATCCTGACCGGCTTTTTCAAGCTGCTGATGGCGCTGGGGGTGACGCAGATGTTCTTCCCCTGCGTGATCGTTCAGGCCGTCCTCTATGCGCTGGCGATGCGCTCGCTGCTTGGCATCGCGCGCAGGCTGTACGGCGTGCGCGGGGAGCTGATGACGTCGATGCTGCTTGCGCTGTGCCTGCCGCTGTATCTGGCCGCGGGCGTGCTCTATACCGATACGTTCTCCCTGCCGTTCGTGGTGTTCACGCTCGACTTCGCGCTGCGCGTTGTGCAAACCCCCGGCAAACGCCTGCTGCATGCGGCGCTGTGCGGCGTGATGGCGCTCATCGGCTGTCAGATCAAGATGACCGTCGCCATCGTGCTGATTGCCGCGGCGCTGGTCTGGCTGCTTCGCCTGCGGCTGAGGCATGCCCTGCCCGCCGTGCTGCTCAGCGCGCTGATCCTTCTTTGCGGAACGCAGGCCATTCAGGGCTATATGAAGAATCAGGTGCTCGACCCAGCCATGGTCGATCAGCACCATACGCCGCTTCTGCACTGGATTGCCATGAGCGTCCCGCGCGGCGACAACCCCTACGGGTCCTACAGCACGGATTACAACCTGACCTGGGGCATGCAGGACGAGGGCGCATCGCGCGAAGCGGTGATGGAATCGATCTACGGGCGGCTCAAGGACCGCCTGTACACCCTGCGCTATCCGAACCGGCTGCTGCTGGCCCTGCTGCGCAAGAACGCCGCCTCGCAGGGCGACGGCACATTCGGCATGACGGACATGCTCGACGACGGGCCGGTGCGCGAAAACCCGCTCTCCGACGCCGTGCTGGAAGGCCGCCCCTACTACGCGCTGTACGGCGGGGTGACCTCCGGCATCTGGAACGCCTGCCTGCTGCTGTGCGCGCTGGCGATTGCGCGCAACCTGCGGCGCGGCGACCGAAAGGCCGCCATCCCCGCCGTCGCCCTGCTGGGCATTCAGATGTTTTTGCTGTTGTGGGAGGCGCGCTCGCGCTACATGTTCAACTTCATGCCGGTCGTGCTTGTGCTGAGCGCCAGCGGAGCGCTGCACGCCGCGCAAATCAAGGATTCCATGCTCCATCGCCTTGCGATGCGCAGGGCGAAGAAGACCGCCTGTGACGGCGGCGAGCTGAATCCGTGACGTTTACCGATCTGGGAGGAATGCTTATGCAGCAAAATCCGGGCCGCACGAAGCTGCGCACCCTCGCGCTGCTGACCGGCATGGGGCTGATGATCCCGTGTTATCTGTTTACCGTCGGCAACATCTGGTTCTCCCCATGGCCGCTGTACGCGCGCAACCGCGTGGCCATCGTGGTGCTGACGGTGCTCTGCGCGCTCGGTCTGCTGGCCGCGTTCGGGGCCATCGGCCGTCATGAGGCGTTTTTGGCCCGTCACCGGCGGCGCATTCTCGCCTTTGCCGCGCTGTTTTATCTCCTCGTGCAGATCCTGATGGGGCTTGCCCTGCGCTTTACCCCCATCACCGACACCGAGCAGTGCTTCACCGCCGCGCAGCTGCTGGCGGATACCGGCGAGTTTGGCAACGTCGAGCGCCCGTTCGTCTACTTCACCCGCTGCCCGCACAACCTGAGCCTGGTGTACCTGCTCAGCGCGCTCTTTCGTTTCTGCGGCGCGTTCGGGCTGAACGACAGGTTCATGCAGGCGGTCGTGCTGTGCAGCCTGTTCTTCACGGCCGGGCTGATCGCCTCCGCGCAGCTCGCCGGGCGGCTGGGCGGCGTGCGCGCGCAGATGCGCCTGCTTGTGCTCTTTGCGCTGTGCCTGCCGCTGCTCTACTGCACCACGGAGATCTACACGGACGCCTTCTCCGTCGCCTTCCCCTCGCTGATGATCGACGCCTTTCTGCGCGCGCGGGAGAGCCGGGGCTGGGCGCGCAAGCTCGCCTTCTGCGCGGCGTTCGCCGTGTTCGCCTTCATCGGCGCGCAGATGCGCGTGACGGCGCTCATCGCGGCGATTGCCTGCCTGATTGCGGCGCTGTTCGACGGCCAAATCCGCCTTTTCTTTGCGATGCTGCTGACGCTTGCGCTCGTGCTCGTTCCCGGCACAGCCGCCGTCCAGCGCGAAAACGCGCGCCATCTGGGCGCGCAGAACATCGAGGAGCGCGAACTGCCCATCCTGCACTATCTGGCCATGGGTCTGCCGGTCCAGGTGGACGAGGGCTACGGCCAGTACGGCTACGGCGGATGGTATCTGTTCACGACCTCCTTTGAGGACACGCAGGAGCGCGACGCGGCGCTGCTTGAGGAGGTCATCGACCGGATCTACTACCTGCGCTATCCCAACCGGCTGCTGAACATGCTCTCGCGCAAGAACCTCTCCACCTTCGGGGACGGTACATTCAGCCTCAACGAGATCATTCAGGCCGACGAGCCGCAGGCGGACAACCCGGTCAAAGCCGTCATCTTTGCGCAAGGGCCGCTCTATCCGGCGTACTACCACCTGTGCACGGGCATGTTCATGGCGCAGATGCTGCTCGCCTGCCTCGCCTGCGCGCAGGCCATCCGGCGCCGGGACACGACGGGCGCGCCGCTGTTTCTGACGCTGCTTGGGGCGTTCCTCTTCCTGAGCCTCTGGGAGACGCGCGGGCGGTACTTCTTCCAATTTGAGATGATCCTGCTCTGCGCGGCGGCGCTGGTACAGCCCCTCAAAAAGCGCGCCAAGCAGGGCATACCGAGTCCAGCACCGGAAGCCGACACCGCCGATGCGCATTGAGCATCGCACCGCCAAACCAAAAAACAAACGCCGCCTGCCCGAAACCTGGGCAGGCGGCGTTGTTGTTGGAGCGGATCGGGGAAGCCGCAGATCCTCAGCTTTCATAGGATCAGCCGTCAGATATCGCTTCCTGACGGCTTCTTTTGCTTTACAGGGGATACCCCGGAAGGAGCCGGGCGCGCCCAGTGGGCGAAGCAGCCCGGCGGAGCGTCGGGAATCGCAAGAAGCGCCGCAGGCGGCGCGACTATGCGAGTTCCCCGGCCCAGTCCCCTTCCTCGCTTCG
>CALVTV010000206.1 GCA_944363005.1 uncultured Clostridia bacterium
AATCGTGCCGTTGCGGGATACGCCGTCGGCATAATCAAGCGTGATGGCCCATTCGTTGTCGTCCTGTCCGGGAACCCCTTCAGCAAGGCCCTGCACAGCCTGCAGCCCGAGCAGCAGGCAAAGCAGCAGACAAACTGTTTTCTGCATCGATCATTCTCCTCTAAAATGGTTCATGAAGGACATTCAGGCTCTGACATAGCGCTATGCCAGAGCCTGAACGCCGGCGAATCGGCCGGGAGAAGCTCCCGTGCCGAAACGCTCGAAAGCATTTTACTGTACCGTCAGGTAGACAGTGATGGAGTTGTTGCTCGTGCGGCCCGCGAAGAACATGCCGATGAAGGCATCCTCGCAGAGCACGACCTCCTGATTGATGGTGAACGCATAGTGCTCGCCGGAAGCCAGCGGGGAGGCAATCGCGCCGCTGACCACGCCGGTCGTCTCGTCGATGGTCAGGCCCTCGGGCAGGTTTTCCGCCGTGTACTTGACGCTGGTGTACTTGCCCACGTTGTCGGCCACGGTCGGATCACCGCCTGCGACGTAGTTCTCGCCCTCGACCAGCTCGATGAGGCCCACGAAGGAGGCGTTCACGTTCGCCGGATCGACCACAGCGCTGACGGATGCCGTCGCCGTCGTCGTGCCGACCACGCCGCTCATGTTGCCCTTGCCCTGCACGGTGATGGTGAAGGGATACGCGCCGGCCACATCGATGGTGGTGCCGCTGATCGTGCCGGTCTGCCAATCGAGCGTCAGGCCCTCAACGCCGCCGGTCACGGTCACGTCATAGTTACCCTCGCCATAGACGCTGTCCATATCGGCCACGAACTGGGCAACCTCGTCCGCAGTATAGACTTCGTACTGATCGTAAGCAGTCGCCGGCTCCAGCGCCACAACCTTGTCGCGCAGCAGCATGGAGGTCTTCAGGCCGGTCATGGCGTTGCTGTTGGCGTAGGTGTACAGCGCGCGGGTCGCCGTCTGGCGGACGCTGTAGTATTCGGTCGCGCTCTCGACCTGCTCGGTGCTGTCCGGGCCGGCCTGCACCAGGATGCCGCCCTTGCCGTCGCGCAGGGTCTCATCCCAGGTGCCCTCGGCGCGCTGGAGCGGCGGGAAGGCCAGGAAGCGGGAGTTCAGCGGCATCACATGCGCACGAACGAGGTTTTCAGGCGTCCAGCCGCAGCCGGTGTAGAACGCGTCGGTGACGGAGATGCCGTCGAAGCCCCACTCGTTCTCATACAGCTGACGGGTGATGGCATAGGCCACGGAAGTGGACAGGCCAATGCGGTTGAAAGAAGTCATGATGCCGTTGGCGTTGCCTTCCTTGATGGCAATTTCAAACGGCTTGGCGTAGATCTCGCGGATCGCCTGCTCGGTAGCGAAGGTGATCACGCCCGAACGGCTCGTCTCCTGATCGTTGAGGAACGCATGCTTCATGTAGACGTGCATGCCGTTGTCGGTCGCGCCCTTGATGACGGCCGCCATGATCTCGCCGCCCTGCACGCCATCCTGAGAGTAGTACTCGAAGTTACGGCCGGAGAGCGGGCTGCGATGGATGTTCATGCCCGGGCCATACCAGCCGGTGACGCCCAGCAGGATGCCCTCATTGGCGATGATGGTGCCCTGCTCATAGCACAGGTCCTTGTTCCAGGTCGAACCGATGACCGCTTCGCAAGCCCAGGCGTATCCGTTGCCGTCCGGCACGGTCGACCAGTTCGCGCGCAGCTGACCAGGGCCGTCGTGATCCTTGATGGTCGGCTTGCCAATGGTTTCAATGCCCTCAGAGCCGTAGCCACCGTCGTTGGCAATCTGCGTGAGCTCGTCCCAGGTGAGCTGGTTCATGAAGGTCGTCCACTTTTCATCCTCCAGCGGAACGCCGACCATGTCAGCCAGTTCGATGGGATACATGCCCAGTTCGTTGATTTCCGCGTCGCCCTGCGTCCAGTCTTCCGGAACTTCTTCCACGATCCACGGATTCTCGACGTCCGTCTCAACTTCCAGGGTCACGGGGTTGTCGTAATCATAGTAGGAAGCGGCGTACGTCTCCTGAATGTTCAGCAGGTTGAACGCCTCAATGCTGAACATGTTGGCAGAGCCGTCGTCCACGACAGCCCAGGCCAGCTGCTCCTGCAGCTCGTTGGGCATGCCCGCCTCGTACTCCTCCTCCAGCGCCACGTAGGCATCGGCGCCTTCGCCGCCGACCAGCTGCGTGCGATGCAGGTAGTAATCGTCGCCGTCCACCGTCCAGGCACTGGACTGCGTGTTGTAACGGCCCCAGACCTCGTCATCCGTCTCCGCGGAGAAGATGTTGTTCGGGGTCTCCTCGTTGCCATCCTCGTCCCAGGTCAGGGCCGTGTCCGCCGTGAGGGTCGTCTCGGCCAGCACGTCGTGCGAGTTGCTGCGCACGGAGAGGACGTAGTCACCGGCTTCCAGCTCATAGCCATAGAAGTCGTTGAGGTTCGCGTCGTTGTAGTCGAAGGACGCCAGATCCTTCACCGCGATGGTGATGGCCACTTCCTCGGAAGCGCCCGGCTCGAGCACCTCGGTCTTGTCAAAGCCGACCAGGTTCACGGCCGCCTTCTCGATCTCATCCTCGAAGTACGGCGCGGAAGCGTAGAGTTCCACAACTTCCTTGCCCGCCACAGCACCGGTGTTGGTCACCTTGACGGTCACGGTGATGTCGCCATCCGCCGCGGAGAGGTCGCCCTCTACGCCGGTGATCTCCTGGGTGAAGGTGGTGTAGCTCAGGCCGTAGCCGAACGGATACACCACAGCCTCGTCATACCAGGCATCCGCGACGGCTTCGTCGCGCGCCTTGAGCTCTTCATAGACCGTCTCGTAGTAACGATAGCCCATGTAGATGCCCTCAGCATAGTCGATGAACTTGTATTCGCCGTTCTCCACGCCTTCCACGATGTACGCTTCGTCGTAGCCCATCGTCAGCGCGGAGCCGGTCTCGCCCATCTCATCGTTGATCAGCGCCTTGACCTGGGTAAAGTCGCCGAAGTTGTACCAGGTCGGGTCGGTCGCGAAGTCAGCCATGTAGATGTCCACCGTGCGGCCGGACCGGTTGATCGCGCCGATGAGAATCTGGCCCACGGACATGATGCCGTTCCAGCCGGGCTGGCCGATCCAGAGCACCGCGTCCACGTCCTCGTCGTTCTCCAGGCAGCCCAGTTCCATGACCGCCGGGCTGTTGACCAGAACGATGACCTTGTCGAAGTTCTTCTTCGCGTAGGCCATCAGCTCCTTCTCGGAGGTGGTCAGCTGGAGGTAGTGGTCGTCCACGTTGTCGGTCACCGGCTCCTGCGTGTCCTTGTCCACCAGGTTGTACGCGTCGTTGTCCTGGCTCTCGGAACCGGAGCGGGAGAACACGACCAGCGCCGTATCGGTGTAGCCGTCCAGCGTGGCTGCGCTCAGGGAGCCCGTGCCATCGGTGATCGGCTCGTAATAGTTGCCGTCGAACAGCACGCTGTCCGCGGTTTCGGCATCCACCTTGTTCATGTAGTGGCCGCCGTCATACGGGTTGCCGCTGTAAGAGAGCGTCTTGGGGTTGAGCTCTTCCTTCTCGTATTCGGCCTTCACGGAAGGATTGTACTCGATGTTCGCCGCATCCAGGCTGTCAAAGAGCGTGAGCGGCGCGTCGGGCGTGTTGTCTCCGCCGGGCTTCGTCTGTCCGCCGGAGCCGCTGCCGCCGGTTGCAAGCGTGTCCGCCTGCGTGCCCAGAACGGTCACCTTCGCCTTCGCCGACTCAGAGGTCGCCATCGGCAGCGCGCCGTTGTTCTTGAGCAGCACTGCGCCTTCGCCCTCAATCCGAAGGTTCAGCTCCGCCGCAGCGTCCTCGACTTCCGTCATGGAATCATACGCAGCGCGGTACTTCTTCTGCGGGTCAAGCCCGTCTGCGATGTTCGCCGACGCAATGGCCGGGAAGCTGTTCAGGCCGATCATCGCGCAGAGCATGCAGCTGGCTGCGGCCCGGAGCTTCCTGTTGAACTTTGCTTTCATACGGATTCTCCCTTTTTCTACATATTCCCTTACGGGGGTTATCCATATTTTAGCGTTTTGACGTCGTCCAGCTTCACTTCTGGTACAAAACTTCTATTTTCAGGTACAAAATTTTTCGTTTTTTATCAACTTTCCCCGACGTCAAAAAATGTTCCCATGCCCGTAAAAATGTGCGCTTTCTCCCCCCCTACCGTGTTTCAAAAATGCGACAAAAAAACCCGCACACAGGCGGGTTTTCAAAAATCAGTCCGCGGCAACTGTCGCCGCATCGTCAGCGGGAAGCATAATCTCGATGACAAAATGATGGTTTTCCGTGCTGATGATCAAATCTCCCCGATAGGAATTGACAATATACGCAATGCTCTTGATCCCGTAACCATGCATCCCCGGTTCATGCTGCTTGGTCGTCTGAATTTCTCCGTCCTTGACAACGACCGGCGTGCTGCAATAGTTATCGATGCTGATGTAGACCATTTTCATGCGCCGGTGAATGCGCAGCGTGACGGTTCGCTTTTCCTCATCCGGCTCCTTGCTCAGGCTTTCGATGGCATTGTCCAGCATGTTGCCAAAGAGCGAATACACGTCCACTTCGTCCATATGGTTCAGGCACGCGCCATCGACAACGTAGGAAAACTGGATGTTGTACTTTTCGCAGAGCAGCTTCTTCTCCATGAGTACCATGTCCAGCGCGTCATTTCCCGTTTTGATGATGCTGTCATAGATCATGATGGCTTTGGAAAGCTGCGCCACGTTCTTTTGCCTTTTTTCATCGCTCAGATTGTTGAGCCGGTCAATCTGATGCTTGAGGTCGTGGCACTTGATATTGATAAAATCAATGGTTTCCTTGGAAATACGATGCTGATTCTGCTCAAGGCGAATCATCTGCTGCAACATTTTGTTCGTCTGCGCCATTTTTCCATCCTGAAACAGACCCACCTGAAGCAGGAGGCACAACACGCAGCCGAGCATGGCGTACACCTTGCAGATGACGATGGCTTCTGTGGAAAGCGTCAAGCTGTCCATCGTCACGCTGAGCACCAGGCAAAGCACCAGGTTCATGCCGGAAATCGCGAGCACGCGCTTGTCGCCGTATTGCATTTTTTCGTCAAGCAGCGCTCCCTTGATAAATAGAAAGTAGAACAGCGCTGCACAAATCGCATACGGGGCAATCAGGTACCCGAACACTGAAGCCACGCTGTCCAACGCGCTGACGCTCAGCAGCTGCAAAAGGATCTTGACGACGGAGTCCGCAATGTGTTGCACGGAGTATCCTGCCGTCGCAACAAAGACGACTTCCGTCAGCGACAGCCGAAAACAGGCCGCCACGGCCGCCACCGAATACCCGAAAAATGCCAGGAAAAACACCATGCGATAAGGAATTGTGTTGGGCAGCGCGGAAAAGGCCACGTGCGTCGCCACGGTTGCCGTCGCATACAAAACGAACACCAGCGCAAATCGCAGCGGGAAACGGCTTCGCCTGGGCTGATGGAACAGAAAGATGGATTCGGAAATCACCATTTCAAGCAAAAAACACAGTGGGATACAGATGTCCGCCATGCTCACTCCGGATTCTCCCCTCGCAAAAACTGCATGAAAGCCCGTGTGAATTCTTCCAGATACGGCTTGGTAATCACGAACCGGATTCCCGCAATGTCAATCGTATTTTTCACTTTCTGCTCGATATGGGCCAGGTTGACCAACACGCCCTTGGAACACTTGACGATTGAACTGCCCGCAAACGTCTCCTCTACCTCCTTGAGCGTCCCGCGCACGCGATATTCGCCGCTGCGTGTAACATACAGGATATAGTTCTTGTCTTTCGTAATATAGTAGATATCGCTGTAACTGAATTTGCGGTAGGCGTCCGTTCCGACGCTCAGGAAGATAAAGGCATCCTTTTTCACTTCGCGATCCACCGTTCGGAAGACATGATCCAGTTTTTCCATCAACACGCCGTACCGGATGGGTTTAACGATGAAATCCATCGCGGCAACCGAATACCCGGACACCGCATACTGCGCCATGCGCGTAACAAAAACCAGCGCCACGTGTCCATCGATCTCGCGAAGTTTTTTCGCCGTGTTCATGCCGTCCAAATGTGGCATTTCCACATCCAGAAACACCACGTCGAACACAGGCCGGTATTCCTGCAAGAAATCAATTCCGTTTTTGTACGTCGTAACCTGCACGACAATCTTCTTTTCCTGTGCATAGCGATTGATGGATCTTGTCAGGCGCTCAATATCCTCATCACTGTCGTCAACAATCGCAAGCCTTCTGTGCGTCATGCTCTGCGCATTTTCCATACGACGCCCGTCATCTCCTTCCCCAATCGCACAAAGCCCGTTTTGCCCGGGCAACTGTCTTTTAGCATTTTCTTACACCCCGCACGGACAGCCTTTCGCAAGCCTGCTTGCGCTTCGGCCCGGCGGACATACTTCTTGGAGCGAACAAAGGCAAGACCCGCTCTCTCCCCGGCAATCCATCGCTTCACATGATGTCGATCATATTTATTATAGAGCAAATTGTCCACCTGCTCAAGCAAAACTTGCATGGAGTGCATCGGATTTCCCGCCCGCTTCCGCACAGGGACAAGCCCAAATTCAAAACACAGAAAAAAGAGACACCCCATACAGAGTGTCTCCCGAGGCAATCGCGTGCGTCTTTGTTGTCAATTCTGGCTGTTGAGGAATTCAAAGATCTGAGGAAGCGCCAGGCTCCACGCGGTCGAATGTCCGCCGCCCGGGCACCAGTAGTGCTGCATGTCCGGCAGCCACTGCTTGAGGAGTTCAAAGTTCTTCGTCGCCAGGTCGAATCCATAATCGTCTTCCGTACCCTCCACGAAGAAGATCGGACGGCCCACCAGATTGGGATAGGGGTTTTCCGTCATCAGGCTCACGTTCGGCATCATCGCCATGGGCACGAACGCATCGAAGAGATCGGCATACTTGTTGCCCAGGAAGAGCACCGCTTTGCCGCCCATCGAATTGCCCACCAGATACAGGCGCTCCTCGTCGATGTTGTACTGCGACTTCACGATTTCAAGCGCGGTCATTGCGCTCTTCTCGGAAAGGATGCGCAACGCCTTCTCCTCTTCGCTGATCTCCACCCATTCATCCGCATCCATGAAGGGGATGTTCGTCACGTCGCCATACTGACCGGCCACAATGTACGCCGTCGGCGCGATCAAGATGTATCCGTTTTCCTCCGCATACATCTCAATGGGACGATGCATCGCGATGTTGGCATTCGTATCGGTAAACCAGTAGTCCATGCTCACAGAATTGCCATGCAGCAGAAGAATGGCCTTCATCGGCGTGTTCGGATCATACGTCGTGGGGATGTAAATGCGCATCGGAAGCACTTTGCCGTCCGGATCGTCCTCAATGGTATACGTCAAATAGCGGAAACCATATTCCTTTCCGCGCAGTTGTCCGTTGAGCTGGCGCATCGTCCGGGCAGAGACCTTCGCAAGCGCATCCAGCGTCAGCGACAGATGCAGGTACTGCCCTCCCGCTGTATCACTGACCATCTGAACATCCTTGACGAAGCAGTTGCGCATCACCGCCGCTACGGGCACATACAACACGTCGCCTTCCAGCTTCGGCGCCGCCTCAAGCGTCACCGCCTGGCCGTTGGCCGTCGCCTCGCAGCTGCCGACCGTCAGCAGCGCCGTGATGCCCACATGCGTCAGCGTGATGGCATCCCCCTCCACGGTCACAGCAAAATCCGGTGCGTAAACGCGCGCCAGATCGTTCAGCGCGACGTACAGATCATCCGTTCCGCAAGCTTGCGGCGCCGCTTCCAGTTCAAGCATGTAGTTGTCCATGAACGCGGACTTCTCATCTGCCTTGAAATACGCCGTCGCAAACTTGTAAGAGTAATTCAGTCCTTCCGGGGCTACCGGCGTCAATTCCTGCGCCACAGCAACCGATGCCATCAAGCAGAATACCATAAGCAACACGATCCACTTTCTGATTTTCATTTCCCTGCTCCTTTCACCCTTGTGCTTTCGTTCTATCTGCAAGGCCATTCACCCATGCCTTTGTGCGCGCCCCCTCCCGAACAAGCGCGTTTATTTGCCGGTCTACGTGTGGATGCCTTCGCAAATCCAAGCCGATGCGTCGGAACGTTTTATAAAAAAAGTATAGGAGTTCACTCATTTTTTTGTCAACATCACCGCATCATACAGTTTTTTCTCGCATATTTTCAGTTTGTTTTTCTTTTTCAGCATTTCTTTCATGGATAAGTTGCGAAATGCCCAGCCCGCTACCTGAAAACGCATTTTTTCCACACGTTCTTTAGCCTCTATCTTCCAAATAAAAAAGAGGCCGTTCTCTTTGATGAGAAAACAGCCTCTCTTTTGTTTTGCTGTTCTGCCGGTCAGGGCGCCACGTCGTTGCCTTTCTTGCGGAAGACGCTCGGCGTGCAGCCCAAATACTTTTTAAACGCGCGCGTCATCGTCAGCGTATTGGTATATCCCACGGAAATCGCGATATCGCTCAGCGGAGCATTCGTATGTTCGATTTTGTACTTGGCCGCCTCAATGCGAATTCCGTGTATGCTTTCCAGGAACCCTTGTCCCAGGTTCTTTTGGAATTCGCGGGAAAGCGTGGACATGCTCATATTGAATTCGTCCGCCAGGAAAGAAAGGGACAATTCCGGATCGCGGAAGTGCGCATGCATGTACTGGTAAATGGATGCAAATTGCTCCGAGTAGCTTCCTCGCAACCGCGCGTCTTTGTGGTTTTCAAGCTGCGTAAAAATATTCCCCCAATTTTCAACGATTTCCTCTTTCGTCTTCAGCCGAATCAGATCGTTGAGATCCACATCCATCTGTTCAATGATCGTAGCGTTCACCTCGTTGGTTTCCAGCAGCATGCAGAGCGTCAGCGAAAGCAGGCAGGAGATCTGCTGATTGCGCAGGCGCGTGCTCTTTTGCTGGGAAAGCGTATGAATCATGTCCTTGAGGCAGGCAAACGCGCCATTGTATTTTTCCACATAAATCAAGTCAGCCATGTGCATATTCTGCTTGAGCTGCGTGCTGAGGCTGACGTCATCCGAGCGGCCGCTGATCTGCTCTTCCACAATCGCCGCCTGACGCATCGCCTCATGATAGGCATGGCAAAGCTTGTCTGCTCCACAGTGCGCTTTGCTGACGCCGAACTGAAAGCGCTTTTGCAACTGGTGGCTGACCTCCATGATGGAGCTCTCCATTTTGCGATAGATTTCAGTTTCCTGTTCCTGCCCTTCCACAGGAACAATCGCCATCAAACAAGCCTGACACGTGACAAACTCCGCCTGATCGTTCTGCATCAGCAGCTTGAGACTCTCCATGACGCTCAGCGCCGTAATATGCTGGCGGTAGCTGCTCGCCTGCGTGCTTCCGTCCTCGTGGGACCACCTTCCGTCATCCGGATAGATGGTGATGACCACATAACAGCGAAGCATGTCCGTTAGCCCCAGTTTCTCCATCTGCTCGTTGCTTATGGAGCTGTTTTGATCCAAAATCAGCTGGCGCAAATATGCCTGCCGCAGCTGCATCGCCTGCCCTTTAATGGTCATCTGCTTATCGATGAGTTGCAGATTGTAGTTTTCAATCGCAGATCGTATCCGTTCAATTTCATCCGTCATGCTCTCTTCGGCATTCTCTACGCCCACTGCGTCGCTCAGTTTGCGCAAGGGTTTGGAAACCCGGATGAACAAATTGATACAGATGATGATCACCACGACCAGCCAGAGCACATTCACGATCAAAAACAGCCGGAACGAATCGGACGCCACGACACTCGTCACGCCCGTTTCTTCAAGAATCGTAATCAGCTCGTAAGCCGGTGCCTCAGAGACATGGCGCATGATGGTTTGTTCACCAATATGAACCATGGTCTGTTGTTGTTCCGCCATGTCTTCAAATATAGTCGCTTCTCCCGTACCGCCATTGAGCGAAATCCGCCCGCCATTGGGCAAATTTAGAATCATCTGCTTGATGGTGTAAGACCGGCCTACGCTTTGCGCAAACAGCGCATCCTTCCAAACCCCATTTTCCAGGCCACAAAAGAGAATCTGCCCTTCCGGAAGAAGGCGAGCGATGAAAAGTTCCGATTGGGAATACTCCGTGGGCCGAGCCATAAAGAGCATGCC
>CALVTV010000207.1 GCA_944363005.1 uncultured Clostridia bacterium
AATTTCCGGAAGCCGAAGTGCTCAATACGCTCGATACGCTCGACGCCCGCCTCTATGAGATGAATGAGGCCATCGCGCGCGCCGTGCCCGGCGGCTTCTCCGAAAAGGTTTGGGGCCTGGATAACCGCCAGCTTTACCGCATTCCGGAGGACGCCTGAGTTCTTCATCCAATCAAGCGCAGAAACAATGTTTCTGCGCTTTGTTTCCGAAACAGCGCCTTTTTGCCGCCGCAAAGCCGCTCGCGGGCCATTTGCGTTTCCCGGGCGATGGGGAGCGTCCGCCTTTCGCCAATGGCTTCCCTGCCCTGCTGCGGACGAGTCCGCTTGGCGTTCTTACCTTTTGTGCGTATAATTCGCGCAAAAAAAGCGACGGTATGGACAGTTGAGGTTGTAGACTCAAACGATTCGCGCTATGATATGTTGGAGTTTTAAGGAGGGTTGAAGCGTGAAGAAGAAAAAAAGCCGCTTGAAGTGGGTGGTTCTGCTGGTCATCGTCGCCGTGATCGGCCTGTGGTTTTTTGGCCTGCGCCGCACGAGCGAGTCCGTGGCCTACACCCAGATGACGGCGCAGCAAGGCGACCTGACAACGTATTACAACTTTGACGGCACGGTGCACGCCAAGCGCATCCAGACCGTCACCGCGCAGGCGGAGGATACGGTCAAGACCGTGTATGTCAACCAAAATGACCCGGTCAAAAAGGGCGACCGCCTCTACCGCACCCAAAACGGCACCACCGTGGAAGCGCAGATCGACGGCGAGGTCACAGGTCTGTATATCAGCGAGGGCGATGTGATCACAGCCGGGGAAAAGACCGCGGAGATCATCGATCTTGACGACTTGCAGGTGCAGCTGAGCGTCGATGAGTACGACGTTGCCGCGATGACGCCGGGCAATGCTGTGGAAGTGTACGTGCCCGCCCGTGGGCTCACCTTCAGCGGCACGGTCACAGCGCTGGACAAAAACGGCACCGCCTCCGGCGACCTTTCCTATTATACGGCGTACGTCGATCTTACGCAGGCGCAGGACATCTATCCCGGCATGCAGGTGAGCGCCAAGGTGCTGCGCAGCCAGGCGCTTGGCGCAACGCTGCTCAAGACGGATGCCATACAATTTGACGAGTACAACAAACCGTATGTGCTCATGCACGGCGCGGACGGCAAACAGGTTCAGCAGGTGAGCATCGAAGTCGGCGCCAGCGACGGCGTATACAGCGAAATCACGTCGGGCCTTCGCCCCGGCGATACGGTGCTCGTGCAGAGCGGGCTGAGCCTCGCGCAGATCATGGAGCAGATGCGCGAAGCCAGCAAGTGAACGGAGGAATAACGTGAACACATTCTTTTCCATGCGCGGCATCGTCAAGCAGTATCAGATGGGCGAGGAAGTGTCCACGATCCTCAAGGGCATCGATCTGGACATCAAGGAGGGCGAGTTCCTCTCCATCCTCGGCCCGTCGGGCAGCGGCAAATCCACGCTGATGAACATCATCGGCTGCCTGGATACGCCGACCTCCGGCGAATACATCCTGCATGGGCGCGTGATCCGCGATCTGGATCAGAAGCAGCTCGCGCGCATCCGCAGCCGCGAGATCGGCTTCATCTTTCAACAATTTCAACTGCTACCGCGCCTGGACGCCCTCAAAAACGTCGAGCTTCCGCTGATCTACGCCGGCGTGCCGCCCAAAGAGCGGACCCGCCGCGCGGAGGAAATGCTCGTACGCGTGGGCCTCAAGGACAGAATGCACCATCACCAGAATCAGCTTTCCGGCGGTCAACAGCAGCGCGTCGCCATTGCGCGCGCCCTGGCGACCAACCCGACCCTGCTCCTGGCCGATGAGCCGACCGGCGCGCTGGATCAGGCGACGGGCGAACAGGTCATGACGCTCTTTCGGGAGCTCAACGCCGAGGGGCGCACGATCGTCATGATTACCCACGACCTCAAGATCGCGCGCCACGCCACGCGAATCGTGAACATCCTCGACGGCGAACTCAGCGAGGGGGTGAGCGCGTTTGATTAAGCGCAAGTGGGATATGTTCTGCGAGAGCGTGAACATGTCCGTCTCCAACATCATGGGCAGCAAAATGCGCTCGCTGCTCACCACGCTGGGCATTGTCATCGGCGTGGCAGCCATCATCGCGCTGATGACGGTCGTTCAGGGTGCGATTGACACCATGAACGAACAGTTTGACGCCATGGGCCTGGGCACGCTGCGCGTCAGCGTGACCGGCACGGCCATCAAACACGGCCTGAGCGACGAGGAGCTCGATCAAATCCTCGCCTGCGAGCACGTCGCGGGCATCGCGCCCTCGGCGAGCGCAACGGTGACGGCCAGCAGCGATTCCGCCTGGTCGGACGCCATCCTCGTTTCCGGCAACAACGACGAGTACTTCCGCCATAATCCGGACCTGCTCGCGCGCGGCCGCGCGATCAACGTGCTGGATGTGGAGCAATCGCTGCGCGTCTGCCTGGTGGATGGGGACGCGGCGCGCACGCTCTTCTACGGCGAGGACCCGCTCGGGCAGACGCTCTACCTCTCGGGCATTGAGTACACCGTCGTGGGCATCATCGACGAGGAGGAAAACGCGAGCCTCTTCTCGCAGATCCTCGTCGGCGGCGCGTCCGACGGCACGGTGTATGTGCCCTATACCTCGGCCAAAAAGCTGCTGGGCACGTCGAGCGTTTCGAGCCTGGAGGTTTACGTCACCGATCCGGATGACACCGACGCCGCCATCGAGGAGATGGAAGCCGTGCTCGACGCGCTGTTCAACTACAAGGAAAACACGTACACGATCATCAACATGGAGTCGATGACCGACGCCATGAACCTGATGACCTCGATGATGATGTCCCTGCTGGTGGGCATCGCCTCCATCGCGCTGGTGGTCGGCGGCATCGGCATCATGAACATGATGCTCGTCACCGTCACGGAGCGCACGGTGGAAATCGGCCTGAGAAAAGCCCTCGGCGCGGAACCGGGCCAGATCCAGATTCAGTTTTTGATCGAGGCCATCGTGCTCTCGCTGCTGGGCGGTGTGCTGGGCGTGATCGTGGGCTTGCTCGTCTCGCTTGGCATCTGCCTGAATACGGATATCACCTTCTCGCTCAATACGTTTGCCATTGGCCTGGGCGTGAGCTTCTCCGCCGCCGTGGGCATCATCTTTGGATGGGCGCCCGCCCGCAAGGCCAGCAACCTCAACCCGATCGACGCGCTGCGCAGCATGTGACAGCGGAAAGGACAAATGCGATGAAAAAGACGACATGCCTGTTGGCGGCGCTGCTGCTGACGGCCATCATGCCCGCCGCGCTGGCGGAGGGCCTTGAAATCGAGGGAACCATTCAGGCGGGCCAGACGCGCTCCATCACCGCGCCGTACAGCGGCACGCTCGGCGATTTTACCGCCGAAGCGGGCGACGTGCTCTCCGCCGGCGACGCCCTCTTCCCCGGTTCCACCCGGAAGGACTGCGCCCCGCCGGACGGCACGGTGCCCGGCCTGTTCGCGCAGGCGGGCGACGACGCGGCAACGGTTCAGGAGCGCTACGGCGCGCTGTGTTACCTGGAGGACGCCGTGCAGTATGAAGCAAACTGCACGGGTTCGGGCGCGGACCGGGATATCGAGGACAAGGTCGTCCACGCGGGCGAGACGGTCTATCTCAAGTCCACGCAGAACTCGAGCCATAAGGGCGAGGGCGTGGTCACTTCGGTGAGCGCCGAAGGGTTCACGGTGGAGATCACGCGCATGGATGAGCTGAACCTCAACGAGTCCGTGAAGGTCTATCGGGACAGCGATTGCGATTCGGACAGCTGCATCGGCTCCGGCCGCACGGCCCATCGCGCGGCACGCGCGGTGAACGCGACGGGCTCTGTACTGCGCGTGTGCGTGAGCGAAGGACAGACCGTGCGCCGCGGCGACCTGCTCTTTGAGATCGTGCCCGACGCCCTGGAGGGCATGACGGGCGGCGACGGCACCGTCAAGATGCCGGAGGACGGCGTGTTGCTCAGCGTGAGCGCACAGACCGGCACGCAGACGCAGAAGGATGCCGTGTTGGCGACGTATTGCCCGGCGGGCGCGATGGTGCTCGTCTGCGCGGTGGATGAGGACGATCTGGCGGTTCTGGAGCCCGGTACGCATGTAAATGTGACGCTCGACGCCTGGCCGGAGGAAACGCTGGACGGCACGGTGGAGAAGATCGCCTATGCCGCCAACGAACAGGGCGAATTTGAGGTGACGGTTTCCCTGCCGCAAGCGGACGTCCTGCGCATCGGCCTGAACGCGACGGCGAGCCTGTAAACCCAACGCCCGGCGACGCACAGTTCGGAGCCGAATGCGCAAAACCCGGCCCCTTCGCTTCGATGTTCTTTTGCCACTTTGACCCGTCTCAATCGCAGGAGGCTTCGCCGCCTGCCGTGAGACGGGCTTTCTTTTTTGAGCCGCGTTGGGCTGCCCCTGTTTGCTTCGCGCGCTTTCAAGCCGGTTGGCCATGCTGAATATAAATAAAGAGGAGCACTGGCTCCTCTTCTTTTGATTTACTTGACCATATGGCAGGCCACGAAGTGCCCCGGCGTGACCTCGCGCAGCTCCGGCGAACTCTGCCGGCAGGCGTCGCAGGCCAGCGGACAGCGGCTGGAGAACGCGCAGCCCTTGGGCTTGTTGATCGGGCTGGGCACGTCGCCCTCGATGATCTGGCGCTTCTTCTGCGCTTCCTTTTCCGGGTCGGGAATCGGCACGGCCGACAGCAGCGCTTTGGAATACGGATGCAGCGTGTTCGCGTAGAGCTCGTCGCTGGTGGCCAGCTCCACGACGCTGCCCAGATACATGACCGCAATGCGGTCGGAGATGTACTTGACGATGTTCAGATCGTGCGCGATGAACAGGTACGTCAGGCCCATCTTCGTCTGCAATTCGTGCAGCAGGTTGATGACCTGCGCCTGAATGGACACGTCCAGCGCGGAAATCGGCTCGTCGCAGACGATGAATTCCGGTTCAATTGCCAGGGCGCGCGCGATGCCGATGCGCTGGCGCTGGCCGCCGGAGAACTCGTGCGGGAAGCGGTTGGCGTGCTCGCGGTTGAGGCCCACGATGTCAAGCAGCTCCTCGACGCGCTTTTGGCGGCCCGCCGCGTCGTACAGCCCGTGGATCTCCATGCCCTCGGCGATGATCGATCCGACGGTCATGCGCGGATCGAGCGAAGCGTACGGGTCCTGGAAGATGATCTGCGCCTTTTTGGCGAAGGCAAAGCGTTGTTTCTTGTTGGAGAGATCGACCTCTTTGCCCCCGTAAATCAGCCGGCCCTTTGTCGGGCTGTAAATGCCCATCATCGTGCGGCCGAGGGTCGATTTGCCGCAGCCGCTCTCGCCAACCAGGCCGAGCGTTTCCCCGCGATGGATCGACAGGTTCACATCCTCCACGGCGTGCAGCATGCGCCCGCCGCCCAGCCGGAAATACTTGCAGACGTGATCCGCCTGCACCAGAATCTCGTTGGTCATTCGCTCTCCCCCCTCTCCTTCGCGCTGGGGCAATCCGGATGCAGCAGCCAGCAGCTCGCCTTGTGCCCGTTTTCGAGTTCAAACTCGGGCGGCTGCTCCTCGCGGCAGATCTGCATGCAGTGGCTGCAACGCGCGGCGAATCCGCATCCCTTGGGCGGGCAGAGCAGATCCGGCGGCGTGCCGGGAATGGACATGAGCGGCTCGCGCTTGCCCGTCTCCGTGGAGGGCAGGCTGCGCAGCAGCGCCTCGGTATACGGATGCTTGTGCTCGTAGAAGATCTGCGCGGTGGTGCCCGTTTCCACGACCTTGCCCGCGTACATCACCGCCACGCGGTCCGCGATGCCCGCGACCACGCCCAGATCGTGCGTGATGAGGATGATCGCCGTGTTGATTTTCTCCTTGAGTTCCACCAGCAGGTCCATGATCTGCGCCTGAATCGTCACGTCCAGGGCCGTGGTCGGCTCGTCGGCGATGAGCAGCTTCGGGTTGCACGAGAGCGCCATGGCGATCATCGCGCGCTGGCGCATGCCGCCGGAAAACTCGTGCGGATACTGCTTGGCGCGCTCCTCCGGGTTGGGAATCTTCACCTGCTCCAGGCAGCGGATGGCCTCGTCGTGGGCCTCCTTGTGCGTCAGATGGCGGTGCAGCTTGATGGATTCGACGATCTGTTTGCCCACCTGCGTCGTCGGGTTCATGCAGGTCATCGGATCCTGGAAGATCATCGCGACTTCCTTGCCGCGGATGCTCTGCATCTCCTTTTCGGAGGCCTTCACGATGTCATGCGTGCCCAGCTGGATTGAACCGTCAACAATCCGCGCCGGGGGCATGGGGTTGAGCTTCATGATCGTCTGCGCGGTCACGGACTTGCCGCAGCCGCTCTCGCCGACGATGGCGAGCACCTCGCCCTCGTCCACATGCAGGGTAACGCCACGCACAGCCTGCACTTCGCCCGCATATGTGTCAAAGGACACGCGCAGGCCCTCGATATTCAGTACTCTCTCTGCCATGCCGTTACCTCCTCAGGCGCGGGTCAAACGCGTCGCGCAGACCGTCGCCGAACATGTTGAACGCCAGCATCGTCAGGCTGATGCAAACCGCCGGAATGATGAGCTGGGAGGGATAAATGCGGAAGTTTTCGATGCCCAGCTGGGCCAGCGAACCCCAGGAGCACATCGGCAGCGGAATGCCCAGGCCGATATAGCTCAGGTACGCCTCCGAGAAGATCGCGCTGGGGATGGACAGCGTCACGCGGACGATGACCACGGAGAGCGTGTTGGGCAGCAGGTGGCGCGCGATGATGCGCGTGGGCGATGCGCCCATGGCCTCCGCCGCGGCGATGTATTCCTGTTGCTTGAGGGCGACGACCTGGCCGCGCACCAGGCGCGCCATTGGAATCCAGCCCACCAGCGAATACGCGATGATGATGGTTATCATGCCCGGGCGCAGGATCATCATCAGCAGAATGACGATGATCAGGTACGGGATGCCGTTGATGATCTCCAGCAGGCGCATCATGATGATGTCGAGCGTGCCGCCGAAGTAACCGGAGATGCCGCCGTAGATGCTGCCGAGCACCAGGTCAACCAGCGCGCTGACGATAGCGATGGTCAGCGAGACGCGGCCGCCCATCCAGATGCGGGTGAAGATGTCGCGGCCAAGGGTGTCGGTGCCGAAGATGTGCACATGGCCGTAGCCAGCCACGGACTCGTCATCGCAGACGGTGCCCATCGGGGCATTGATGTGGCCGTAATGCTGTTCGCGGTAATCGAACTTGGAAAACATCGGCGCAAAGATGGACATCACCGTCAGCAGCAGGATGATGACGATGCAAACGATGGCCACCTTGTTTTTCCAGAGGCGGCGCATGGCGTCCTGCGTGAACGTGAGACTCGGACGCGAAATGGCTTCGCGGTCGTGCGCATTGGCGCCCACATGCGCAAAGCGGGACTTTTCAATGTGCTCCATATGCTCACTCCTCCAGCTTGACGCGCGGGTCGATGAAGCCATAGAGCAAGTCAACCACCAGCGTGCACAGAATCAGCAGGCCGCCGTAGAAGACGACGGTGCCGCCGATCATCGTGTAATCCAAATCCTTGATGCTGGTGACGAAGTACTTGCCCAGGCCGGGAATGTTGAAGATGCTCTCAATGACGAACGTGCCGGTCAGAACGGAAGCGACCGTCGGGCCCATGACCGTGACGACGGGCATGATCGCGTTGCGCAGCGCATGGCGCCAGAGAATCTTGCCCTGGGAGAGGCCCTTCGACTTGGCGGTCTTGATGTAGTCCTGGTTGAGGACGTCGAGCATGCTCGTGCGCATCAGGCGCGAAACCGTCGCCAAGGAGCTCAGCCCCAGCGCAAAGGCCGGCAGAAGCGTCTGCTTGAAGGTGCCCCAGCCCTGAATCGGGAAGAGGTTGATGCCCAGCACCTTGCGCAGTTGCAGGCCCAGCGCGTATTGCAGCAGCGCACCCAGGATGAAGCTGGGCACGGAGACGCCGATCATCGCGACGAACATGGAGAACGAATCCCAGGCGCTTCCGCGCTTGATCGCAGCGACGGCGCCCAGCAGGATGCCGACGATGACCGCGAAGATGATCGCCCGGATGCCCAGGTCCGCCGAGACGAGGAACGATTCGGAGATGATGCCCATGACGTCGCGGTTATAGGTGATGGATACGCCCAGATCCCCGCGCAGGCAGTTGCCCATGTACATCAGGTACTGCACGATGACGGGTTTATCGAGGCCATATTTGGCGTTCATGTTGGCCATTGCCGTGGGAGAAATGGCCTTATCGCCGATGAACGGGTCGCCCGGAAGCATGCGCATCATGAAGAACACGAGCGTGATGAGCACAAAAAGCGTCAAAATAGCGTAAACCAGACGCTTGATCACATACCGAAGCAACGCATTCCCTCCTTTACATTTCATTGGTTTGCAGCGCACCGCGCTGGAGTAGGCAGAAAGGCGGCACGGGTGGTATGCCCATGCCGCCATGCTTTCATTTCGCGCTTCCTAAATCAGTCGGCGAGCTTCGTGTAGATCAGGTTGTAGGCCTGGAACGGCAGACGGGCGTAGCCATCCACCATCTTCTCGCTGACGACGAAGTCCTCATAGCGCCAGTACATCGGGATGACCGGCAGATCTTCCGCGATGATCTTCTCGCACTCGACGAACAGTTGCTCACGGGCCACCGGGTCGAGTTCCACGCGGGCCTGCTCGATGAGCGCATCGTACTCCGCATTGGAGTAGCCGGTGTGGTTGTTGCCGTTGTCGGTCTGCCACAGATCGAGGTCGGTCATCGGGTCGTTGTAGTCCGGGCCCCAGCCGCCGGCGAAGAGGTCATAGTCGTGCGCATTGCGGCGGGCGCGGGATTCGGTGATCGTCAGCACTTCGATCTTCGCTTCGATGCCCAGCACGCGGCGCAGCTGCTCCTGCATGACCTGGCTGTAGAGCTCGTTCTGCGTGCTCTCAGAAGTCATGAAGGTGATGTCGATTTCCTCGGCGGTCTTGCCCAGCTCCTCAAGCGCCTTGGCGAAGTACTCCTTGGCGAGCTCTTCGTTGGAGTTGACCGGATAGAGCGGTTCGCCGCCATTGGCCGCCACAACGACCTCGGAGAAGGTCTCCGTGTTCACACCCGCGATGCCGAAAGCGAAGGACGGCGACGGCTTGTTGTCGTTCTTGAAGACGGTGTCGATGATCTGCTGACGGTCAAACGCGTAGCTGATGGCCTTGCGCAGGTTCTTGTTGCTGATGTCGCGGGAAGGATCGTCCACCACGCAGTAGAGGTAGAAGCTGTAGCCGCCCTGATAGCTGGAAGGCGCATAGCCCTCGGCCTCAAACATGGCGCGCTGATCGCCGGTGATGTCGATGAGGTCCATCTCGCCGCCCAGGAACGCGTTGTACTTCGCGTTGGTGTCGGTGTACTTGACCCAGTTGATCTTCTCGAGCTCAACGTTCTCCGCGTCCCACCAGTAGGGGTTCTTGACGGTGGTGATGCGGTTCTCCAGCACCCACTCGGTCATGTAGAACGCGCCGGAGTAGCACAAGGTATCCGGGGACGTACCGAACTTGTCGGCGCCGACCTCGTTGTAGAACGGCTCGTAAACCGGAGCCATGACCTCGAACTTCACGTACTGCAGGAAGTACGGCAGGTAGTTCTCCAGCTCGCACACGAGGGTGTAATCGTCCTCGGCACGGAAGCCGACGTCCTCGATCATCACTTCGGGCGCGCCTTCCACGCCGGAAGCGTAATCGTAGTAAGCCTGAGCGTTCTTGAACACGGTCGCGAACGCATAGTACTCAGCAGCATTTTCCGGATTGAGCAGCTGACGCCATGCGAAGACGAAGTCATGCGCCGTGACATCACCGATCACTTCGCCCTTGCTGTTGACCCACTTCATGCCCTCGCGGATCTTGAAGGTCCAGGTCAGGCCATCTTCGGAGGTTGTCCAACTCTCCGCTGCAGCCGGTGCAATCTGATTGGTCACACTGTCCAGTTTGACCAGGCAATCCCAGATGTGGCGGTTGATGGAGAATTCGGTAGAATACGTCTGCAGGAACGGATTCATGACGCTCATCGTGGAGCATTCCACGCTGATGGCGCCCTTCTCGCTGGTTCCCGGGTAGTAGCCCAAGCCCGCATTGGGATTGGTCGCTGCCGCAGCGACGGCGCTGACGGACAGGAGCATGACCAGGCACAGCAGCCACGCAAAGAGACGGTTTTTCATGGCAATTCCTCCTTGACCAAATAAGTGGAAGGCTCGACGTGAAGGGGTTGTATGCACGTTCACCTTCGTGATATAATGCATTATATCACAGCGCTAAATTCTTTGCAACTCTAAAATGAATAAAATTCTTTTTTGAGTTGCTGGGTGCGTAAAACCTTCGTTCATTACATATATTCAGGAGAATTCTTTCATATGTCAAAAATTTGTTCAAAATTTGATTCGTATTATGCCTCGTGGGTTCAGCCCGTATGGCGGCTGTGCTATGTGATGGCGCGCCAAAGCGGCGCGGCACAGGACTTGGCGTTCCAGGCTTTTTTGCGCCTGGGTGCGTCGGATGCGCAGGAGCCTGCCGCGCAAACGCTCCTCTTTTCAAGCGCCGTTCGCCAAGGAGAAGCCTATTTTTCCCGCAAACTGCGCCGCATGCCCCGGCGCGATTCGCTCAGCCGCGCGCCTTTCCCCACCAGTGATGCCTTGTACGCCTTTTTGAAGCTGCCGTTTTTGCGCCGGTGTGCGCTGTGCCTGTTCGCAGACGGATTCGCCCCGGCGGACATTGCGCACATCCTGCGCATCCGCCCCGCCCATGCCAACCGCCTGTGTGCCGATCCGGGCATTGGCGGCTGGCAGGAGGCGCTGAGGGCCATCGTGCTCCCGGAAGGCGATGTGCAGCAACTCAGCGACCGCATCTACGAGCGCTTTGAGGTGCGCAGCGTCGGCGTGGAAAACGCAATCCACGATGCCCGCCAGACTTTTGACCGAATCGCCCCCTGGCTGGCGCTTCTCGTGCTGGCGATCTTCGCGCTTTCCCTCTGGCTCACCGCCCGATAATTCCGCTCCCCAAACGGCTTTGCGCATGGATGTGCGAAGCCGTTTTTGTGTGTTGCCGTAGCAATAGAAAAAAGCAGACGCTTTCGCGTCCGCAGGCAGGCGGGGAATGAGGCCACGGCCTCCTTTCAAAATTGAAGCAAATACGATTTGAAAGGAAGCCCAGCCGCGCAGTCGCGCACAGGCTGGATCATAAAAAAACGGAGCAAGCGACAAAACACTTGCTCCGCTTTGGTGCAGTTGAGCAATCCAAATCCGAACCTGTTTTCTGATCGGCCAATGCGGTTTTGAGGTCATCAAAAGTGATGGTCGTTGTTCCTTCCTTGTAGTTGAAGGTTAGTACCATTTTGTCATCGTACAGGAAAATGGCGTTGATAAAAGTGTCAATCAGCATCTTACGGTGGGATTTTTGCCGTACATCCAGCTTGCGAAAGCGGTGAATCCAGAAGGTCATAAACTCGGCGCTGACTTTGGGCTTTGCCAGTTTCTCGCAGGCAATCTTGGTTTCCAGTTCCTCTTTCGTGGCTTCCAGTTCTTCCAGACGGCCTTTTGTGGACTTGGTCAAGATCCCCTGCTGGATGGCGTTCAAGAGGTTTTGAATGGCCGTGTCCGTTTCCTGTAATTGCTGTTCATAGAGCGGCAGATTGACATTCTCTCTGTCCTGCAAGTCCATCAGCATGGACACGATGGCCTCAATCGCCTTATCGTCCATCACCATTCTCATGGTTTCACTGACCACCAAATCCT
>CALVTV010000208.1 GCA_944363005.1 uncultured Clostridia bacterium
TCCTGTTTGACATTTGGGGCATTTTGCCGCATAATGATTACGAGCGGAAAAAGGCCATGCTGCGCGAACACGGCGTTGCGCTTTGGGACGCGGCGGCCTGCTGCGAGCGGGAGGGCAGTCTGGACAGTCGGATGCGCGATATCGTGTACAACGACTTTACCTCGCTTTACGCGCAGTGCCCGGGCATTCGGACGGTGCTGTGCAACGGGACGACGGCGCATACGCTGTTTATGAAGAGCGGCTATGCGGGCGGCAGGCGCGTGCTGCGCATGCCGAGTACCAGCCCGGCTTACACCCTGCCCTATGATGAAAAGCGAAGAATTTGGAAAGCGGCGCTGCTTTCCGCGCTGGACGAAAGGGGATGAACGCATGAACATGGTGGACGTGATTTTGAAAAAGAAGGCGGGGCAGTCCCTGACTGCTGAGGAAATCCGCGCGGTGGCACGCGGCGCGGCGGATGGGAGCATCCCCGACTATCAGCTTGCCGCACTGCTGATGGCCATCTGTTTTCAGGGCATGGATGCCCGGGAGACGACGGATTTGACGATGGAGATGATGCATACCGGCAGCGTGGTCGATCTGTCCGCCATCGAGGGCGCTTGTGTGGATAAGCACTCCACCGGTGGCGTGGGGGACACGACGACACTCGTTCTGGTGCCGCTGGCGGCGGCATGCGGCGCAAAGGTGGCCAAACTTTCCGGACGCGGGCTGGGGCATACCGGCGGAACGCTCGACAAGCTTGAGAGCATTCCCGGCTGTTGTGTGAACTTGTCCCAGGAGGCGTTTGTCGAGCAGGTACGGCGCATCGGCTGCGCGGTCATCGGGCAGACGCAGGATCTTTGCCCGGCGGACAAGGCGCTCTACGCGCTGCGCGACGTGACCGGCACGGTGGATAGTGTGCCGCTGATCGCCTCGAGCGTCGTCAGCAAGAAGCTGGCCAGCGGTGCGGGCGCGATCGTGCTGGACGTGAAGACCGGAAGCGGTGCGCTCATGCACACGCTGGAGGCGTCCATCGAGCTGGCACAGGCCATGGTGAACATCGGCGCGCAGGCGGGCAAACCCATTTTGGCGCTGGTGACGGGCATGGATCAGCCATTGGGCACGCACGTGGGCAACGCGCTGGAGGTCAAGGAGGCCATCGACATCCTCGCGGGCCGGGCGGGCGGCGATTTGCTGACGGTTTCTTTGGAGCTGGGCAGCCGCATGCTCGTGGCAGCGGGCATTGCCGAAAATGTTCAGGACGGCAAGGCGCGCATGACGCAGGCGCTGCGTTCCGGCGCGGGGCTGGCCAAGCTGCGCGAGATGATCGAGGCGCAGGGCGGGGACGGCCGCGTCTGCGAAGAGACGGCGTATTTGCCCCATGCGGCATACCGCATCGACGTGCCCGCGCCGCGCGAGGGGTATGTTGCGCGGATGGACACCACGAAAATCGGAAATTGCGCGCAGATGCTGGGTGCTGGACGCAGGAACAAGAACGATGTGATTGACCCGGCTGTCGGCCTGGTGATGCGCGTGCGCCTGGGGGACGCCGTGCATGCGGGCGACGCATTGGCAACGCTCTACCTCAACCGGCGTGAGCTGGCGCAGGACGCCATCGCCCGGATGCAGGAGGCGATTGTTCTTAAGGAGGAAAAGCCCGAGGTGCCGCCGCTGATCTATGCGTCGGTTTCGCCGGAGGGCGTGCGAAGATAAACGCAAGAGGAAGGTATGAAGAAGGAGAATTTCAAAAAGAAAGCGGGGCTGTTGGCGCAACATCTGCGCCCGGCAGCCTCTGCCTTTGCGCTCGGCATTTCGGCGGCCATTCTCGCCACGCTGCTGCGCACGCTGTTCACGCAGGTCATCCGTTTCACAGTGGACTCCGTGCTGCTGGGCGAGACGGACGGACTGCCCGCCTTTTTGCAGGGGCAAAGCCCGATGACGCTGCTGACGGGGGCCTGCGCGTTTGCGGCCGTGGTGGCGTTGCTGGAATTCGGCGTGGGCTTTGTGCAGGACAGCAGCTTGCCCAAGGGCTCCGAGCGCTTCGTCAAATCGCTGCGCGACGCGCTCTACAGCCATATTCAGCGGCTGCCCTACAGCTGGCATGTCAAAAACCCCACGGGTGATATCGTGCAGCGCTGTACGTCGGACGTGGAAAAAGTGCGCTCGTTCATCGCGGATCAGGTGCTTGAATTGCTGAGCACCATTTTCCTGATCGTGGTGTACATGGGCGTCATGTTCTCCATGGATGTGCGCATTTCGCTGTTGGCGTTTGCCTTTGTGCCGCTGATTGTGGTGTATTCGGCGGTGTTCTTCGGGCGCATTGCCGCGCATTACACGGAGGCGGACGAGGCCGAGGGCGCGCTCTCCACGGTCGTTCAGGAGAACCTGACCGGCGTGCGCGTGGTGCGCGCGTTTGGCAGAGAGCGCGACGAACTGCGCAAGTTCCGCGAAAAGAATCAGAATTACACCAACATCTGGCTGCGGGTTGGCTCCATGCTCTCCAATTTCTGGACGCTGGGCGACCTGCTGAGCATGACGCAGGTGCTCAGTGTCATCGTGCTGGGCGTGCACATGTGCGTGGGCGGGGAGATCTCGCTGGGCACGTACCTGGCGTTTGTCAGCTATACGCGCCAGCTGACCTGGCCTGTGCGCTCGTTGGGCCGCGTGATTTCGGAGATGAGCAAGGTCGGCGTGTCGCTTGACCGCCTGCTCTACATCCTGGAATCCGAGGAGGAAATCCGCCCGGACGCGCCGGAGGCCGCCGATCTGCATGGGGAAATCCGCTTTGAACACGTGAGCTTTGCCTACGAGGAAAAGCCGGTTCTGAGGGACGTGTCCTTTAGCGTGCCGGGCGGCAAGACGCTGGGTATTCTCGGCGAAACCGGCAGCGGCAAGAGCACGGTAGCGCTCTTGCTGGCCCGGCTTTACGATCCGGATTCGGGCCGCATCACCATCGGCGGAGTGGACGTGCGCGACATGGATCAGCGCACGCTGCGCCGCGGAGTTGGCGTGGTGCTTCAGGAACCGTTCCTCTTTTCGAGGACATTGCGCGAGAACATCGCCATTGCCCGCGAAGGGGCCGGGGAGGAAGACGTCGTGCGCGCGGCGGAGGATGCCTGTCTGACGCACGCCATCGCGGAGTTCAAGGACGGGTTTGAGACGGTCGTCGGCGAGCGCGGCGTGACGCTTTCCGGTGGACAGAAGCA
>CALVTV010000209.1 GCA_944363005.1 uncultured Clostridia bacterium
AGTTCCGCGTCTACGCTGTCCATGTCGCTGTTGCGGTAGGCGTCCCGCAGCGCGGCAACGGCCTCTTCCTGGTTCTTGTCGTCATAGGCCACCGGCTTGCCGATCAGGTAGCCCGACGCCATCGTCACAATGTAGCGCGGGAAGGCGTGCACCAGCCGGTTGTTGGGCAATCCAACCGAGCGCACGCGACCGGTGATCGCGCCGCGCCCCTCGTAGGCATGCCTGAGCCGGTCAAGTCGTGGCGCTGTGTCCCGCAGGAATTCCGAAATTGCGCCGCTGATGGTTTTCGCCGTCAGGGGAATGTGCTTGTCGCGTACAATCATGTTTTCTCTCCTTTACCGGCTCGTCGCTTTGGCAACGCGCCGCGTGCTCACGCTTTCCAGCGCATAGCGCACCGCGTCAATGTGATGGTTCCCCATGTCTGGATAGCCCTCTGTGACCTCGCCGCTCTTGTCCCGCTCGTATTCGTATTCAAGAAATTCGCGGAGCGTGTCCGGGCACCTTTGGGGGTCAATGACAATCGCGTCAAGGCTCTGCAGCCATTTCATGCCGTGCTCTACGCTGCCCGGCCCCTTTTTCGCCGCCACACAGGGCAGGCCGAACGCCTTGTAGTCGCTGATGGATTTGGGCTCCGCGCTGTCCGCCGTAATGCGCTCCCTGCGCCCGCGTGCGCGGATCAGGTCGGCCGTCTGCGCGTTTCCCAGCCTTCGCGCCGTGATCTCGCCAAATAGGTAAAGCGTGCGCCGCGCCGCGTCGTAGTGGCATTCGTTGTAGGCAAACGGGTCCGGGTAATAGCCCCAGTCAAGCCCACGGTATACCCGGTCAAACGCGCGCGCCTGCGCGTCCGTGATCTCCGCTTCGCGCACGTTTTCAAACACTGCCGATCCGCTGCCCACCACTTCGCCCAGGTATTCGTGCCGGTAGGCCGTCTCGTTCGTCCTGCGCAGATGTTCCGCCGCCTCAAAGAACGGCGCGCCCAGCCATGCGCGCGGTGTGCTGCGGTAATCCGAATGGTGAATCACCTGTCCCGGCTGCTGCTCGCGGGCATAGCGGTTGGCCCAGTTGCGCGGGCTGGCGGGCGGGTTCATGCTCTTGATTGTGAAGGCGTAGTCTCCGCCGCGCAGCACGCTTTGCTCCACGTTGCGGATCTCCTGCGGCCCGGCGAACTGGTCCAGCTCTTCGAACCAGAGTACGCCCACAAAGCCGAAGGGCACTTTCAGCGATTTGAGCTTGCCCGGGTCGTCCAGCCCGAAAAAATAGACCGTCTGTCCCGTTGGTTTGTAGATGACCTGCATCGGGCTGACCATCCGCGTAAAATACCGTCCCAGCCCCAGCGCGTCAATCGCCCAGCAGATTTGCGCGTAAACGCTCGTGCGCAGTGTGTCCTTGACCTTGCGCACAACCGCCGCGTGGCATTGTGGGTGCGCGAGCAGCTGGAGGATCACCTCCACGGAAGCAAACGAGCTTTTCGTGCTCCCGCGTCCGCCTTTGAGCAGCACAGCGCGGCATTCTCCCGCACGGATCTGCCTGTGCAGACTGTAAAACGCCGGTGAGATCACCGCGCGCAGTGAGATGTCCATGCTCGTCTTCCTCCTTTCCGTGTTTTCGGGCATGCAAAAAGGCCGCTTCACAAAGCGGCCTTTCGGCTTATCAATTGTTGTCTTCCTCCGGCACGTCGTCCACGATCCGCACGCCTTCCGTCTCCGGCTCCCTTGCCCCGGCGGCGCTCCATCCGCTGAAATTGTTCGTCAGCGAGAATTTCGCGCCGTTGACGCCGTCCCGGTCAAACAGCCGCTCTTCCGTGTAGGCTTCGATGCGCATCTTCGCGCGCGAAATCGCGTCATGAAATGCCGGCCGGTCCTGGTAGTTGAGCAGCGCCTGGCGCGACTTGAACCCCAGCGCATACGCCAGTCCCGTCACCGTCGCCGGGTGTTCCCCCTCCCGAACAATCATGCCTTTGAAGAGGACGGGCGCGCCGTTTTCGTCCGTCACAATCCTGCCTTCACAGGATTCAAAGTATGCGTCAATCGCCGCCTGTAACGCCGCGACGCTTTTGTATTTGAGCCCCCGGGGCACGTCTTCCCCTCCTTTCAAACGTCAGGCGGGGAAATACTTCCCCATCCACAGGCTGTCAAAAAAACCGCTTTGGGTGGTTTGGAGGGCCGCAGCCCTCTAAATGCAATCCGAATCCGGCGACATGCGCGGCGGATTCGGGGGCCTTGCCGTGCAAGGCTTCCTTGCGCTGTTTCCCGCCCGGGAGCCACACAGGGGCGAGAGGGAAACAGCGTGAAAACTCGGAAAAGGACGCCATAGGCGGACTTTTTCGAAACGTCAGGGCAGGGAATTGCTTCCCCGCCCGTCTGTTTACGTCTTGTCCTGCGCCGCGCGTTCCGCGTCCCAGTCCACCATGATGGTGATCGTCCCGCGCTGCGCGTCGAATTCCTTTTTGAGGATCCGGCTTTCCCCGTTTTCGCGCAGGAAACCCGCCTCCCGCGCCTCGCGGCTTCCCAATAACACCATGTAGGCGGTCACATGGCCGTGCCCGCCCTTTCTGGGTGAGAGTTTCACGCTTATCCCTCCTTCTTCGTCTCGCGCAATACGCGCACAAGGCGAATCAGGACGCAAAGCGTTGCCACATGCAGGGCAATTTCCACCACATTCAAAACGATTTCCACTTGTTCAGGACGATGAACCGTGCTATACTGAAAGCGAAGGGGAAGGGCTTTTGTCCTTGCCCCCTGACCCTTACCGGTTCATGGCGTCGATGATGGTCTTGGCAAATTCGATCATCGCCGCCAGAACTTCGAGAGCCGCCGCGAGAATCGCAAGCCTGAGCGCTTCGTTCCCGCGGTTTTTCTTTTGCTTCCGGCTTATCGCCTTGCACCTCCTTTCTGAACTGATTATAGCATAGCGTGCACGCTATTTCAAGCATTTTTTGAGTGATTTTCAGGTTTTTTCAGATCGGAGGTCAGAAAAAGAGCGGGGCGCCTCCGCGCTTCCGCTCTTTCATAGTGACTATTATAGCACATCCCAACTGCCATTTACTGCCACTTTTGCGTTTTTTGCAAAATTTTTTCCGCTTCGGTAAGGGCTGCGGCATGCAACCGGAACACCTTGCGCTCGGAAATTCCCATCTGCACCTGAATCCGGTGGAAGCTGTCCCCGTGCACATAGCGCGCCGTCAGCAGCGCGCGCTGGTCGATGTCGGGAATCTGCGCAATCAGCTCCAGGATTTCGCAAAGCACCGCTTCGCAGTCCTTCTTTGCCTGCGTGATGCGTTCAAGCGCACGGCGCTGCTGGTCAACGGCCTGCACCACACAAAGCGCCATGGCGTCGCCCTGCGGCGCAGACTGCACCTTTACGCCCAGCAGCGCATCCTGACTTCCCTGTTGGCCGTGAACCCCCTGTGCCCGGGCAATGGCCTCCCTGTATTCCTCCCGCATGACGCGCTCAAGGTTGGTTCTGTAGCTTAGCGCCGCCCGGTAGCGCTGTAAAAACGCCTTTGCGCTCAAGTTTCCGCCTCCTGCCTTACAGCCTGTCTGAGCCGGTCGAGTATCCAGTCGTGCGGGATGCAGCTGACGTATTCCACGGTGATGTGTCCGCTGCCCTTGAATACCGTGACCTCCCGCAGCACGATCTCCCGCTCCCGCATCATCTGCTTGTAAGCCGCCATCTTGCAAGCGCTGAGCGTGCCTGGCGGCCACAGATCGCAGCAGGGGAACGTGGGTTTAACCAAAACCTGCGTGAAACCTTCCGTCTCGTGCATCGTCCGTCACTCCAATCCCGAGTTCATGGCAAGTTCGTCCATGCGGATGAACAGCCCCGGCCGGTCCGACCAGATCTTTAAAATCCGTTCGTCGCAAACCTGCGCGTCGTCGCGCCAGAAGTGAAGGCGCGTCATGATGTCCTTGAGCATCTTGTCTAGGTTGTCCGTGTCGGGCCTGGTGGTCTTCCATTGCCCGTGCGGATGCGCCGGGGACGATGGATAGAGCCACGTCACAGAGAGCGCCACGGGGCCGCACAGCGGCTCCTGCGGCACATGCGGCGTGAGCGCCCAGGTCAGCGTGTCCTCGGCCTTCTGCAAGCGCGCGTTTTTGTAAAAGCAGCGCTTTGCGCCCCGCATGGTGCTTTGCTTTTCCTGTGCGGTGGCCGTGGGCGGGTTCATGGGGATAAAGAATTGCATCAGACCACCTCAGTAAATCGCCGCATGAAGAAGGCGAAGTCCTGAGGAAATTCATGACTTTTTTCAGGGCTTTCCGTCCGTGGCGCATCCGGAAGCGGCATCCAGTGGGTGACCTCGTGCACGCTCCCGCCCCGCGCATTCTCTTTGGCGATCGCCCTTTTTCCGTGGCAGTAGACGCTCTGCCATTCCCCGTCAACCAGCCATCCCACGAACTGCCACCAGGCCACGTCCGGCCGGTCTGCGCCGGCTGTGTTGTCCGTCTCCTTCACCAGG
>CALVTV010000210.1 GCA_944363005.1 uncultured Clostridia bacterium
GAAGAGACGAATGAACCGAAGAAGGCCGAAGGCGGCGAAGCGCCGGGAGGTGCTGTAGACCCGACGACCGCAAGCGGCGAACCGGAGAGCGAAACAACGGAAGTAGCGGGCGAAGCGGAGAAGACCGAAGGCAGCGAAGAGCCGGAAGGCGCTGTAGACCCGGTGTCCGAAAGCGGCGAAGGGCTTGAAGGCGAGGAAAACTCTGGCGCAATCGGCGGAAGTGCCGATGCAGAGAACGCGCAGGAACCCAAGCAGCTTGCGACGGCGGCCAGCGCATTGGAGAATGCGGTTGCTGCACCGGCATCGTATGAGACGCAATTGCCGGTGATGGCGCTTGCGGCGCCCCAAGCTACCGAGGGGACGGAGAATGAGCCCCCGGTGGATAACGGCGAAACGGAAATGGAAGAGGATTACGCCGTCAATGCCGGTAGCGCTTATTTGACCATCAACGGCGTGCGTGTCGAGAACACTGTTTACACCAACGATACGGCCAGCAATGCGATCCATAATGCATTGCTTGGCGCAATAGAGCGTCTTGGAACCAATCTGCCCGGCACCTCTGACGGTATCGTCGATATTCGCGTCACGGTGAGTGCGGGCACGTATGAAGGTGGCGTAGACCTTGGCGCAGGCGGCGAGGATTCTCTGCGTGCGCAGCTCCTGCGGACGATCAAGGGAGTCAATGCGACGGATACCCAGGAACCTATTGCCAATATTTCCATCGTGGCTGAAGATGCCATGGAAACGGATGAGAATGGCAACGAAAATCCAACTGCCAATGCCAGCGGCAAGGCTGTCATCGAAGGCGATCTCATCTTTGACGGGTTCAATACCCTGTTGGCAGGCATCTACATTGGTCTCAACAGCAAAATCAACGCTGCGAACGCGGACAGCTTTGATTATTACGGTACGCAATTGGACGACCGTGTGGACATCGAAACCGAGAGCGTACAAGAAGTCACGGTCGATACGGGTGCAGGCGATGATACGGTAAATCTCGTGGCTACGCAGGAACCGACTGTGCATGTTGAAGTGAATCCGCAGGCCATCGAGGAAATCATCACTACGCAAGTCATCGAGCAAGTCGCTGGAAGTGATACGGGCAGTGTGCAGGAGATTGCTTCCAAGGAGAACTTTGAGCAGTTTGTTTGCGATACGGTAGAACAGATCAAGCATGATAGCGTTTCTGGTTCCGGCAAGCGTGAGCGTGCGAAGGTAACCGTGCGCACGGGCGAGGGCGATGACGTGGCGAACGTGAAGGTCGTCAATTCGATGGCGTTCGGTGCCGATGCGCTGTCCTCTACCGATCCGAATCCGGGGATTGCCTATAGCTTTTCGCTTGACTTTGGGGCTACGGATGTGAGCATCGACCTGGGCGACGGAGCGGACGAAGTCAACGTCAGCGGCGGCACAAGCATGCTTTATGGCCGCAAGGCTTTGCAGGCCGTTCTCGAGTTCGCGCAGAAACAGCTGAGCACCAACGTCGAAGGCAGCCACATTGTTATCGACGCTGGCGCGGGAGACGATACTGTGGTCGTGGACACCACCGCCGCGTACTTTGATTTCTTTGGCGCGGATGTGCGCGTCAACTCCGGGGCGGGCTTTGACCGCGTCCATCTTACGGGCGAATTGGCTGAGGTCGTCGATGTGAAAGACCGCATCACCGGCAATAACACCCGGCTTTCTCTTGAGACGCAGGCTGAGATCCAGGTGTTTGACGAAATCCTCGGTCACTTTGTTGATGAGAATCCTGTAACTGCGGCGCTGGCCCTGCGCCAGCCCCTGGAAATCTCGCTTGAGGGTGCGGAAGCCGTCACCGATTTGCTGGACAACAAGGCCAGTGTCTCTTTGAACGGCGCGGAAAAACAGCTTGCTGTTCAACCGTTCACCGACTACATCCTCTCTGCGGACATGGATGGACGGGTTTCTTTCGCGGTTACCGTTACAGGCGACGGCTTCATGTCCAATCTGTTGGTCAAGGCGGCGCAAAGCGCGACCGAAAACCGCCTGATCGTCGACAAGCTGGAAGCGGACGGATTGAACGTATTCCTCGTCGCTCCGGAAATTGAGGTGGGCGGAAGCGTCGTCGGTGAAAACGTCGTCTTCGTGGCGCAGTCGCTCAATTCCGAGGCGCTTGACGCATCCCTCACCATCGCTGAGGACGATTTGACCGGAGAGAAACTGGAATTTGGTTTTGACTTTATCGAAGCCAGTGAAAAGGCGTCCATCTCCGTGCTCAAAGGCGCTTCGATTTATGCAAACGGTTTTGTGGATATGCTTGCGCAGACGCTGCAAACCGGTGGATATATTGACATCAAATTCATCGAGTCTCTCGATATGCCGCATTTCGTCGTGGCGAAATTTGGAACTGCGAGTGTGGACATCCATGGCGCCATTCAAGCGAACAAGGGTTTTGTCCATGCACAGGCGAAGGCGTACAATGACTTTGACGCTTCGGACCTTCTGGCGCTGATTCCGCTTTCCTTTGGCGTTGGCGGCGTGGAAGCTAAGGTTACGCTCGGAGACGGCGCCAATATCAATGCCGGTGCGGGCGCAAACTTCTTGAGTGACACGAGGATTTACGTCAACACCTTTGACAAGGGCAGCTTCCCGAAATTCAGTGTTTCCCTAGCGGGCAACGTCGTCACTGCGGATACGCAGACCCTCGTTTCCGGCAATGCGAAAATTCTGGCTTCGGATGACGTGCGCGTGGACGCGCGCAGCCGTGCCGCCTCATACGCGGTGAGCATGGCGGAGCCTACGGATGTGGCATTGCAGACGGCAAAGAGCGGCATCTTCCTGGGGGCAAACTTCGCCATGGCGAATACGAAAGCCCAGGTGCTCGACTCGGCCTCTGTGGAGAGCCGCGCGGGCGATGTCGCCGTCGAAGCGGATGGCATGCTGCTTACCCGCACCTATGCCATTTCTTCCCCCGTGAGCGTTTACGCTACGGATGAGGATGGCAACACGCTTGTGGATGCGGACGGCAACCCGGTAACGACTACGCAGACCGCAAGTGTTCTGAGCCTTGTGACCATGGTCGAAGAAATCCTTGGCCATGTGCCCAAGGAGGTTGACTCCATTAAAGGAAAGCTCATCGGCGGCATCACGGGCAGCAACAGCCTTGCTATCAAGTTCAACTCGAGCACAGAGCCGCCCAAGGATGCGGTTACGCAGGCGAGCACGCAATTGGTTGGCGCACTTGCGCTTGCGTTTATTGACAACGAGGTGAGCGCACTCATCAATACGGCCAATGCTGTCAAGGCGGCCGGTGAAATTTCCCTGCGTGCCTGGGGCGAGACTACGTCGAGCCAGCGCGCGGACGGCTCTCTCTATGAGAATGCGTCGCTTGTCACGGTGCCCGGCATCGGTATGATCTCCAGAACTACGGAGGCAAGCAACAACGCAGTCGGTGTCGGCGTGACGATCGGTGTGTTTGGCCATGACGTCAGCGCCATTGCCCAGAAGGGTGTTGTGACCGCTGGAAAGGGACTCGATGTTTCTGCGGACAGCCGTCGTGTTCACTCCTCTTTGGCGTCCAAGGCTGGACATATTCCGGCGACTTCTTCCTTTGGTCTGGGCGGTGCGGTGACGGTACATATCGCGTCTGTGCGCAACGAGGCCCGGCTTGCCAACACCGCCAAATTTGACCTTGAGGGCGCGGTGCATGTCGGATCCTCCATCGCACATGGTGCCTTTGAGACCATCGGCGATGCCAGCGGCAAGCGCGTGCGCAAATCGCTTTCCTTGGGCCTGATAGATTTCCCGCTCATCGATGCGCCGACATACCGTTCGGATAGCCTCGGCGTCGGTGCGGGCATCGCCGTCGGCGTCATTGGCGTGGATGTTTCTGCGGTGGTCGAGGATGGCGTCACGTTCAACAACGAGAATAAGCTTGACAATCTTGAAATCGAAGCATCTTTCTCCGGAACGGAGGAACTGCGCGCGGCAGCCGGTGCGGCAGGCGGCATTTCTGCCACACCCGTGGTTGCCACGGACATTTCCGGCGTGATGGTGGAAGCGTATCTCGGTAAGGCGGATGAAACCGCCATCACAGCGGGCGACATTACCGTGACCGCTCAGGGCACGATGGAGCGCAAGCTGACGGCGGATGCCGCGGCGGCGGGAACACGCGTTGGCGCAGGTGCGGCACTGGCCGTCAGCGTCTTCAATGACAGCGCTACGGCGGATGTGCTGCGCGGCGTGGATGCCGGTGGCGACGTGCGCGTGGGTGCGGATTCGGTCAGCCGTCTTGACGAGAATGTCAAGGCTTCGACCAGCGGCGCGCTGCCTGTCAATCCCACGGGTTCCGCCTCCACGGGCACTAGTACCACGCAGGATCGAGACGGCGTGCTCAGTGGAAATACGCAACCTTCTGGTAATACTGTCAACAGCGACGTGCGCGCTGAAGCGGACAAGCAGGCCGACGAAGCGCTTGCGCGCGGCGGCAAGCTGGCCGGCGAAGTCAACACGAAAAACGTCAATACGCAGAATGTCACCAACGCGGCGGCTTCGCGCCAGTACGCCCAGACTTCGGAGGGTTCCATCCAGGTTGCGGCGGCGATGGCGGTCAATATTCTCAACAACCTCTCGCGTGCGAAGGTCCACGACGGAAACGATATCCTTGCGCTGGGTGATATTGTGGTTCTTGCCCGCAATGATACGGATGCCGTGATCGCGGCCAATGCCAGTGCGACAGACAGCCTGTATGGGCTTGGCGTGGCTGTGGCTGTCAACAACGTGACTCATGAGAACATCGCGTATTTGGGCACGGGTAGCGTACAGGGGCGCTCTTTGACCGTAGCGGCGGAGATTTACGAGAAAGAAGAGGCGAAGGCGCTGGAGGATGCGTTCAACGATCTGGTCCAGTTCCTTGCGGACAACGGTGCCATGGGCGAACTGATCGACGTCGTGCGCGAGCGCGATTATGAGAGCAGCGCTGTGAACCAGTTGGATGTGTTGCTTGCCAAGGATCAGTGGACAGACGAAGAGCGTGCCAGTATTGCGGCCTATGTGGACGAGTTGATTGACGCTGCCCTTTGGAAGGATGGCGATGAGGTCACACTGCGCGAGCGCATCTATGATTTGATCCTCGCCAGTTGGGATGCGGCCTATGCCGGCACGCCCATCACCCGCGACCATGCCTACGGAATGGAAACCTATGTGCGGGAGGCGTTGCGCGCCCATTATATGGAAGAAACGGCTCCTGAAAATGCCCTTTACAGCGATGTATGCGCCGGCCTCATTAGCGAATTGATCGCAGGTATCGACGCTTATCGCGCTGAGCAGGCATACAAGCAGCGGATGATCACGCTTGCTTGCGACCTCGCCGAGGGCAAGACGCTCACTGCCGAGGAACAGGCTGCGCTTAATGCCTATCTGGGCATGGAGGCGAATCAGGAGAACATGCGCGCCATCCGTCAGATGATCCTCGATGAGGCCATGGCGCAGATGACGGGGCAGGAGTCGGCCCTGAAAACGCTGGATGTCTACCCGGCAGCATTTGAAAAACTCTTGAACGATCAGTTTGCCTCGCTGGCCAATGTACAGGCGTGGATATTCCCGGAGCACTGGGGCACAAGCGTAGTGTTGGCCGGTGAAAAGACGTATACGGCGCTCATCGAGCTCCTGGCCGCGCGCTTTGGAAGTGGCGGAGAACTGGATGGCGTGGGTCATAAGATTTCGACGCAGGCCATCTCGGGCGTTGGCGCGTCCAGCGTTGGCGTTGCGGGTGCGGCTGCAATTACGGTGGTCAATGCGCGCGCTGAGGCGACTGTTGCCGCGCAGAAGAATCGGATCGTTCTCACAGGCGATGCGGTCATTCGGGCTGACGAGGCGCAGAAGGTCTATACCACGGCCAGCGGTTCGGCGGACAAAGTATTGGGCGCCGTTGCAAAGGCCAGAACAGTCAACAACCCGGGAACTTCGGTGGGCGTTGGCGCTTCGTTCGCCTTCAACCTGCTTTCCACGGACGTTAGCGCGATCCTGGGCGCAGGGCGTGACCTTGTTGCGGCTTCTTTGGACGTGTTCGCACGTCTGCGTAACGACGTCGATACCATCTCCGTGGCCGGTAGCGATCCCATTGCGCGACGCGATGCTGCGCTGCGTGCGGTGCCTACTTTGGGCAGCGCAACCGGTATTGAGACGCTCAAGGCGCAGGTCAATGCGGCGAACGCGGGAACGAACACGAAGGGTATCTCCGCGGATGCTTCTGTTGCATTGGCCATTGTGGAGAGCCAAGTGCGCGCGTTGGTTGAGTCCGGCGCAAGCGTCAAGACGACGAACAACAAGGATACCATCGAGACGCTGCAAGAGGAAGCAGGGAACGCCAAGCTTGCCAATGTTGCGGTGCAGAGCCTGCAATCCGGTGATTCTTATACCGAAGGCAAGGCTTTCTCCGCGGGCTCGCGGGCGGCTGTGGGCGCTACGGTTGCGGTGAGTCTGATGGACAGCGATGTGCTGGCCGCACTGCGCGCGAACACAAACGCCGCGGGAAGCGTGCGCGTCTACGCGCTGACACAGAATACCGACGAAGTCAACGCGCTGGCCACGAGTATCGGCGCCGACCTCGACCGCATTCTCGAAAAATTCCGTGAAGGCCTCAACTATGTGAGCCCGGGCGCGGGCCCCAGCAACCTGAGCGGCGACATTACAACCGCGCTGAACAAGCGCGCAACGCCGCTGATCGGCAAGGGCGTTTCTGGCATCAAGCAGGCCAGTGATTCGTTGCCGTTCTCTTCCAATATCCTGCGTGCTTTTAACATCGATCTGGACGCAGCTGTGGCACGCTCTACCGGTTCTGCCTCTTCGGCTACAAGTATGGCCAACGCGCAGAGCGGCAGTTCGGCCCAGCCGCAAAGCATCGCTGCGAACTCTTCTACGTTGAATGTCGCTGCGGCTATTGGCCTGGCGTATAACGGGCACAAGGCCCTGGCAGAAATCAGCGGCGAAGTGGTTGCGGGCGGGGATGTGGAAGCGCATGCTGAAAACCATGCGAATTTCCGGACGCGTGCTTCCAGCGCTACGATCACCACGGCAGCTGTGGCGAACGTTGTCGGCACAGCCGCGGCTATAACGGTCAACCGCAACAGTGCCGAAAGCAAGGTCTCCGGCCGAGTGGAAGCCCAGGGAGATCTGGATGTTTCGGCCGAGACGACGCAGAACGTTGACGGCAATTACATCGCTTATATGAGTGCGCAGGCCGTGGCTCCGGCCATTGCTGTCAGCCCTGGCGGAACGTTTAATATCGCGGGTGCGGTTGCGGTGCTCTCTGCGCAGGCGAAGGCTGTGGCGCAGATTGCGGAAAACGCAATCATTGAGGCGCGCAATGTTGCCGTAACGGCACAGGATCACAGCAAGCTCGGCGTGCGTGCCCTGGGCATCAGCGCCGGTGCAGGTCAGACGGCAGGCTTTGGAGCTTCCTTCGCGCTGCTTTATGCGGGAAACACGACGCATGCGTTGGTCGGAAACGGCGCACAGGTGACGGCGGATTCCCTCAAGGTCGTTGCCCGGCGTGAGCAAATCGATGAAGAGCAGTACAAGTTCCCCTTCGATATCTCCGACCTCTTCACCGTCAACGCGACCGAGGACAGGGACAAGGGCCTGTTCAACCTCACGTTGAACAGCGATATCAACAATATCCGAGACTTCAAGTTTGAGACGACCATCAGCACCGACAACCTCCTCGACGTGCTGGATATGATCAACTATCTGGCTACGGTCAACTACTACGTTGAGGCGATCTCCGGCAGCGTGCAAGCCGGCGTCGGCACGCAGGCGGCGTTGGCCGGTACGGTGGCGCTGCTGCTGACGGAAAACGACGTCAAGGCTGGCATCGGCCAGGATACGTTGATCACGCTCACGGAAAACGAGGACGAAGGGCTGCGCGTTGAAGCGGGCAGCGCGTCTTCCTCCAGGGTGATTGCCGGCTCGATCTCCGGTTCCACGGCGAAGGCGGGCGTCGGTGCGACCATTGCAACGGCTGAACAGCGCGACAGCGTGAACGCCTCTGTGGGCGATCGAAGTGTTGTGACCGCTGACGGCGATATCCACATCCAAGCGACGGCTCAGAACGACATCTGGGTGGTGACGACGGCGGATGCGGTGGCGACGGGCGCGGGCGGCGCGGCAATCGGCGGCGGCGTCAACGTGATCGTCACGGGAGCCTCTGTGCAGGCTTTGGTTGGCGACAATGCCAAACTGACAACGGAGGGCATCTTTGCCCAGACCGCGAAAAACGATGCGAAACTCACCCTGATCTCGGCGGACATGGGATTGGGAACGGGCGCGGCCGTGGCCGCGGGCGGAACCGTCGCTGTGCTCATCAACGAGAATCAGACGATTGCGCAGGTCGGGAAGGAAAGCGTTGTAAGCGCGC
>CALVTV010000211.1 GCA_944363005.1 uncultured Clostridia bacterium
GTTATTGAATCTCGAAGTTTCCTTCAAGCTCAAAACTCATTTTCGAATTGACTGTCTTTGTTTTGACGCGATTCTCTCGAACCGCGTCTCGCGTTCTCTTCTCTATTCTGTATCGTTTTCAAGGATCCTCGCCGTCCTCGCTTGAGCTGCTCTCGCGCTGCCAGCTCGACTAGTATACTACCTATCCCAGCGTTTGTCAATGCCTTTTTTACACTTTTTTGAACTTTTTTCGCAACTCGTCCGCCCTATACGAAAAACAGCCCACAGCGCATGCTGCGAGCCATTTTCTTAATTAAGACAACAGCAACCGGTCACCCGTGAGTTCCTTACCGGCCGCCTTTTCAAACAGCCCCATCAGATCCTCTCGCGTCAAGCGCTTCTTCTCCTCCCCGGAGACATCCACGACGATCCGCCCTTCATTCATCATGATCAGGCGGTTGCCCATGGCAATCGCGTCCTTCATGTTGTGGGTAATCATCATCGCCGTCAGCTTGCGCTCGGCAATGATCTTTTCGCTCAGTTCAAGCACTTTGGCCGCCGTCTTGGGGTCAAGCGCAGCGGTGTGTTCGTCCAGCAGAAGCAGCTTCGGCGTGCGCAGCGTCGCCATCAACAGCGTCAGCGCCTGCCGCTGGCCTCCCGAAAGCAAGCCCACCTTGCTGCTCATCCGGTCTTCCAGCCCAAGGCCCAGGGTGTGCAGCTGTTCGCGGTACATCTCCCGTTCCATATTGCTGATGCCCCAGCGCAAACCGCGGCGTTCGCCCCGGCGCATGGCCAGGGCCATGTTCTCTTCAATGTTCATCGTCGCAGCCGTACCGGTCATCGGGTCCTGAAATACACGGCCCAGATACGCCGCGCGCTTATACTCCGGCAGCTGCGTCACATCGACGCCGCCAATTTCAATCGTACCCTTGTCCACGGGAAATACGCCCGCCACGGCGTTGAGCATCGTCGATTTGCCCGCGCCATTGCCGCCAATGACGGTCACAAAATCGCCTTCTTTTAAATGTAGATCCACGTCCACCAGTGCGCGTTTTTCCGTAATGGTGCCGGGGTTGAACGTCTTGGCGATGTGGTGAATGTTAAGCATGATCCTTCTCCCCCTTGCCCGCGCGCTTTTGCGCAAAGTACTTGGCCTTCCAGTGCGGCGTTGCCAGGAACACAGCGACGACCAGCGCCGTAAGCAGCTTGAGATCATTGGTGTTCAGGCCGAGCCAGAGCACCACCTGAATGACCAGATAATAGAGGATTGCGCCGATGGAAACCGCCAGCAGCTTCAGCGCAAAGTTATGGAAGAGCTTTGAAAAGACGACCTCGCCAATAATCACGGAAGCCAAGCCGATGACAATTGCGCCGCGGCCCATGTTCACATCGGCAAATCCCTGATACTGCGTGAGCAAGCCGCCAGCCAGCGCCACAATGCCGTTGGAGAGCATCAGGCCGAGCACGGTATTGACGTTCGTGTTGATGCCCTGCGCACGCGCCATGTTGCGGTTGGCGCCCGTCGCGCGAAGCGAGCAGCCCAATTCCGTGCCGAAGAACCAATACAGCAGCGCGATGATCGCCACGGTAAAAATTGCGAGCAGCAGAATCGGGTTTTCAAGACCGATCACACGCACGTTGCGCGAAGTGACAATCACGTCGTACTTGTTGACGTTGACAGCCGTGTTTGCCTTGCCCAGCATGATGCGCAGGTTGATGGAATACAGCGCCAGCTGCGTAAGAATGCCGGCAAGGATCGCCGGAATGCCGCAAAACGTGTGAAACAGGCCGGTCGCCAGGCCTGCCAGCATCCCTACGGCAAACGCCATAAGCAGCGCCACCCAGACGTTGCAACCGGAGGTGATGAGCATCGCAGCCACCGCGCCACCCGTCGCGATGGAGCCGTCCACCGTCAGATCGGCCACGTCAAGCACGCGATAGGTGATGTAAACGCCGATGGCCATGATGCCCCAGATCAACCCCTGGGACACCGCACCGGGCAGCGCGTTCAACAGTTTCATGATTTCCACGTCACGTTCCTCCTTGAATGTGTGAATCGCCGCAGACAAAGCAAACCAAGGAAGAGGGAAACCTCCTCCTTGGCTCCAAAGCAGTCCGTTGGATTGCGCGAATTACTCGCCCATATCCATTGCTTCATAGTCCTCCGGAATGGTCACGCCCAGCGCCTCGGCGTTCACCGGGTTGTACTTCTTGGTGAACTTCGGGGCCGACTGGATCGGCATGGTGGAGACATCCGCGCCGTCATTGAGGATCTGCGCGGCCATTTCACCGGTCATGTAGCCGATGTCGTAGTAGCTGATCGTCAGCGTAGCCACGCCACATCCGCGGCAGATGCCCTCTTCGCCCGCCACGACCGGAACACCAGCCGGGATGACGACGTTGGCAATGGTCTCGGTGTAGGAAGCGGCGGTGTTGTCCGTGGGGATGTAGATCACGTCGCAGTCAGCCGCGGCCAGCTCGGTCACGGAAGCGACGTCGTTGGAATCAGTGAACGCATACTCTTCACACGCATAGCCCATCTCGGTGAGATAGCCCGCGATCGTCTGCACCTGATAGACGGAATTGGGCTCCGCAGAGCAGTAGAGCAGGCCGACGTTCTTGGCGTCCGGGAAGAGCGTCTTGATCATCTCGGCCTGTCCATCCAGCGGCGCCAGGTCCGTCGTGCCGGAGACGTTGATGCCGGTGGTGCCGGTCCAGTCGGCAATGTCCATCGCGGTCGCGTAGTCGGTGATGGAGGTACCCAGAATCGGAATGTCGCCCGTCGCCGCCATAGCCGCCTGCAGCGCTGCCGTCGCATTGGCCATGATCAGATCCACGCCGCCGGAAACGAACGTGTTGGCGATGGTCGCACAGGCCGCGCTGTCGCCGGAAGCGTTCTGCACTTCCACCTCGACGCCCGGAATCAGCTCGGTGACGGCGTCAACGAAACCCTGTGTAGCCGCGTCGAGCGCATCATGCTGAACCAGCTGCACCACGCCGATGCTGGTCGCGCTGGCGCACGCCGCCGCGGCCACGAGAACGAGAGCAAGAACGAGCGTCACAATCTTCTTCATGATTCATGTCCTCCACATGTTAAGCGCCCGGAGCATCCGGTACGCCGCGCCGTTTGGGCGCATCAAAATTGTAACGCCATTATAGACCCAATTACAAACATTTGTCAAGCCGGTTTTCGCAATTTTTCCTTGTTTTTTGCCGTATTATGCGCCATTTTCGTTCAAGTCCGCCTCAAATGGTTGACAAAACGTATTCGAAATTTGCAGTCAGTTTGTCAACTTTTGTTGTGTTACCATAAACGCAAAGCGCGATAATTGCCCCAAAAAGCACTTTGACCAAGCACAAAAAAGGCCGCAGGGCATTTGCCCCACGACCTTTTATCTTGCAAGAGATCAGACGACGCCTTGCGCTTCCATCGCATTGGCCACCTTCAGGAAGCCCGCGATGTTCGCGCCCGCGACATAGTTGCCCGCCACGCCGTAATCCTTGGCGGCCTCGTCGATGCTGTGGAAGATGCCGACCATGATGTCCCTCAGCTTGCGGTCCACCTCTTCAAACGTCCAGCTCATGCGCATGGAGTTCTGGCTCATCTCCAGCGCGCTGGTAGCCACGCCGCCGGCATTGGCTGCCTTGCCCGGAGCGAAGAGCACGCCATGGGCCATCAGGTATTCGGTCGCCTCCAGCGTGGTGGGCATGTTGGCACCCTCGGCCACGGCGATGCAGCCGTGTTCCACCAACGCCTTGGCGTCCTCCAGATCCAGCTCGTTCTGCGTGGCGCACGGCAGCGCGACATCGCAGGCGACGCGGAACACGCCGCGCCCCTCATGATACTGCGCAGACGGGCGCGCAGCGGCGTACTCGGTCAGACGCGCGCGGCGCACTTCCTTGACCTCGCGCAGCAGCTCCACATCAATGCCCTCGCTGTCGTACACCCAGCCGTTGGAATCGGACACGGTAACGACCTTCGCGCCGAGCTGCTGGGCCTTCTGCACGGCGTAGATGGCCACATTGCCCGCGCCGGAAACGACGACGGTCTTGCCCGCCATCTCGTGGCCGTTGCAGCGCAGCATCTCCTCGGTCAGGTAGAGCAGGCCATAGCCGGTCGCCTCCGTGCGCGCAAGGGAGCCGCCGTAGGTCAGTCCCTTGCCGGTAAGCACGCCTTCGTACTTGCCGGTGAGGCGCTTATACTGGCCGTACAGATAGCCGATTTCGCGCGCGCCGGTGCCGATGTCGCCCGCAGGCACATCGACATCCGCGCCGATGTACTTGTGCAGCTCGGTCATAAAGCTCTGGCAAAACGCCATGACCTCGCGGTCGCTCTTGCCCTTCGGGTCGAAATCGGAACCGCCCTTGCCGCCGCCGATAGGCAAACCGGTCAGCGAATTCTTGAATACCTGCTCAAAGCCCAGGAACTTGATGATGCCCAGGTTTACGCTCGGATGCAGCCGCAGGCCGCCCTTGTAGGGGCCAATGGCGCTTGAAAACTGGACGCGGTAGGCGTTGTTGACCTGCACCTGCCCCTTGTCGTCCACCCACGGCACGCGGAAGAGCAGCTGCCGTTCCGGCATGGTGATGCGCTCAAGCAGCGCCTCGCGGCGGTGCTTCTCCTCATTGCGCTCAATCACCGGCCGCAGCGAGTCGAGCACCTCCCGCACCGCCTGATGGAATTCCGGCTGGCTCGGATTTTCGCGCACCACGCGCGCATAGACCTCATCCACATACGCCATAACGATAAGCCCCCTTGTATATCTTGATCATCCTTTGGGTTTCACTTTTTGAGTGTTGCCCGTTCATTATACGGGACTTTCGACCGATTTGCAAGGGCTTTTTGCAAGTTTTCAATTCTTCATTCTCTAATTTGTTCAATTTTAACGCCAATTCGCTTATTTTTTGCAGATTTTTTCTTCTCAACTCCCGGATTCGAAATATCACACGCCTCGCTTCTCACGTTGCTTCTCCCAGTTTGCGCCGAAGCAGCGCATTGACCTTTTTGGGATCGGCTTTGCCGCCAAGCGCTTTCATCGTCTGCCCCACCAGGAAGCCAAAGACCTTGGCGTTCCCCTCGCGGTATGCGCGCACGTCTGCGGCGCACCGCTCCAGCACATCGGCAATCACCGTCTCATAGGCCGAATCGTCCGCCACGGTCTGAAGTCCATGCGCCGCCACGTATCCATCCACATCCGTTCCGCCGTCGAACGCATAGAAAAACACTTCGCGCGCACTCTGCCGGTTGAGCTTGCCCTCGGCCACCAGCGTCACAATCCGGGCCAGCGCCTGCGGCTCAAGCATGAGCTGTTCCGGCTGCTTCTCCTTCATACGGGCCATCATCTCGCCCATGATCCAGCCGGCCGTCTCCCGCGGGCGTCCGCAACCCTCGACCGTCGCCTCAAACAGATCGGCCACCGGCTTTTCCTCCGTGAGCAGGCGCGCATCATAGGCGGTCAACCCAAAGTCGCGCTGATAGCGCGCCGCGCGCGCATCGGCCATCTCCGGCTGGCGCGCTTGAATTTGCTCAATCCAGGCATCGCTGATCTCCATCGGCGGCAGATCCGGCTCCGGAAAGTAGCGGTAATCCTGCGCGTCCTCCTTGGAGCGCATGGCAAAGGACGTGTCCTTGTTGTCGTCCCAGCGCCGGGTCTGCTGGAGCACCGGCTTGCCGTCCTCGATGAGCTCGACCTGCCGCCGGTATTCCCCCGCGATGGCGCGGGCGATCGCCTTGAAGCTGTTGAGGTTCTTCATCTCCGTGCGCGTCCCGAGCTTGCTGCTTCCCGCCGGGCGCACGGAGAGGTTGACGTCCGCGCGCAGCGACCCTTCCTGCATCTTGCAATCGGAGACGCCCAGATATTGCAGCGTCTGGCGCAGGCGGGTCAGGTAGGCGATGACCTCCTCTGCCGAGCGCATGTCCGGTTCGGAGACGATCTCCAGCAGCGGCACGCCGCACCGGTTATAATCCACCATCGTCTGATCGAGCCACGGGTCGTGCATCAGCTTGCCCGCGTCCTCTTCCATGTGAATCTCGTGAATGCCCACGGCCTTGCGGCCTGCCGCCGTTTCAATGTCGACATGACCGTTGCGGCAGATGGGCAGATACAGCTGGCTGATCTGGTACGCCTTGGGCAGATCGGGGTAAAAGTAGTTCTTCCGGTCGAACTTGTTGCGGCGGGTGATCTCGCAATTCGTCGCCAGGCCCGTGGCGATAGCAAACTCGATGACCTTGCGGTTGACAACCGGCAGTGTGCCGGGCATGCCCGTGCAGATGGGGCAGGTATGCGTGTTGGGCGCGCCGCCAAAGCGCGTGGTGCAGCCGCAGAAGATCTTCGTGCGGGTGGCCAGCTCCACGTGCACCTCCAGGCCGATGACCATTTCATAAGTCGCCATGTCTCATTCCTCCCCCGGATGCTGCCTGTGATACGGCGTATGCAGCTGATAGGCGTGCGCCGCGCGCAGCAGGCGCTCCTCGCTGAATGCCGGGCCGATCAGCTGCGCGCCGACCGGCAGCCCCTGCTCGTCAAATCCGCAGGGGAAGCAGAGTCCCGGCAACCCCGCCATGTTCACGGAAACGGTGTAAATGTCGCCCAGATACATCTTGATCGGATCGTCCGTGTTCGAGCCAAGCGGATAGGCCGTGGTCGGCGCGGCGGGCGTGATCAGCAAATCCGCCTGCTCAAAGCAGCGGTCAAACGCGCGCTTGATGAGCGCCTTCACCTGCAGGGCCTTGTTGTAATAGGCGCCGTAATAGCCGGAGGAGAGCGCAAAAGCGCCCAGCATAATGCGCCGCTTGACCTCCGGGCCGAATCCTTCGCTTCTGGAGCGCAGATAGAGGTCGTGCAGATCCTCAAAGTGTTTCGGCCGGTAGCCGTACTTCACGCCGTCGTAGCGCGAGAGGTTGCTCGACGCCTCGGCGCAGGCCAACACGTAATACGCGGGAATGGCATACGCCAGCTCGGGCATGCGCACCGGCACCAGCTGCGCGCCGCGCGCCTGCAATTCCCTGGCGGCCCCCATCACCCGCTCGCGCACCTGCTCGTCGAGTCCTTCCCCGAAGTAATCCTCCGGCACGCCCACGCGAAGGCCGCTCAGCGCATCGCCCTCGGGCATGCCCGGCAAAGGCGCATCCACGGACGTGGCATCCAGCGCGTCGCGGCCCATGATGACCCGGGTAACAGCTGCCGCGTCGCGGGCATCGATGGCCAGCGGACCGATCTGGTCGAGCGAACTGGCATAGGCCAACAGCCCGTAACGCGAGACCGCGCCATAGGTCGGCTTGAGGCCCGTCACCCCGCAGAAGGAGGCCGGTTGTCGAATGGAGCCGCCCGTATCGCTGCCCAGCGCATAGAACACCTCGCGCGCGGCAACCGCCGCCGCCGAGCCGCCGGAGGAACCGCCCGGCACGCGGGACAGGTTCCACGGGTTATGCGTCACGCCGAAATACGAGCTCTCCGTCGTCGAGCCCATGGCAAACTCGTCCATGTTCGTCTTGCCCAGGCAGACGGCGCCTGCCTCCTGCAATTTCTGCATCACCGTCGCGTCAAACACAGGCACATAGTGCTCAAGCATTCGGGAGGCGCATGTCGTCTCCACATCCCGGGTCGAGATCAGGTCCTTGACCGCCATCGGAACGCCCGCCAATGGCCCGGTATATACGCCCTCGTCGATGCCCCTTTGCACCTCGCGCGCCCGGCGCAGCGCCTGCTCCCGCGTCACGCGGATGAAGGCATGCACCTGCGGTTCCTTTTCCTCCATGCGCGCCAGGCACGCGCGCACCGCTTCCTCCACGCCGATCTCCCGCGCGCGGATCTTTGCGCCCAGTTCGAGCGCCGCCAGGTCAAACAGCTCCATGTTCATCCCTCCCTCACTCGACCGTCTTGGGCACGAGGAAACAGCCGTCCTTGCTCGCCGGTGCGTTGCGCAGTATCCATTCCCGATCCATGCTCTCGCGCACCTCGTCCTCGCGCATCACGTTGACCACCGGCAGCGCGTGGCTCATCGGCTCCACGCCCTGCGTATCCAGTTCGCCGAGCTGGCCCACGTATTCGATCATCCGGGCGAGATCCTTCGCCGCCTGCGCGCGCTGATCCTCATCCAGCTTCAGGTATGCCAACTGCGCCACATAGCTCACCATCGCGTCGTTGATTTCCATCTTCATGCCTCCTCGCCTTACGGCTCCATGCGCTGTTGATCGCGCGGGAACATGCACGCCTCGCGCACGTTGTTCTCCCCGAGCAGGCGCGCCGTCAACCGCTCCAAGCCCAGGCCCAGCCCGCCATGGGGGCAGGTGCCGTACTTGTGAATCATCAGGTAGCCCTCAAAGTCCGCGGGGTCCAGTCCCTTCTTGCGCATTTTTTCGACCTGCGTCTGGTAGTCGTGAATGCGCTGGCCGCCCGTGGTGACCTCCAGCCCGCGGAAGAGCAGGTCAAAAGAGAGCGTATAGCGCGGGTCCTGCGGGTCATCCGCCGCATAGAACGGGCGCTTCTTGCTGGGATAATGGGTCACGAACACGAACTCGCTGCCGTATTCCTCCTCAAAGAGGCGGGAGATGAGCTGCTCTTCCTCCGGCTCCAGGTCAAACGGATCGCGGATCGGCCGCTGATACCGCTCGCTGACCAAGCGCTTGGCCTCGTCAAAGCGCACCGCCGGGATCGCATCCACGCGCGGCAGCGTGACGCCCAGCACGCGCAGCTGCGGCGCGTAGTCCGCCTCCAGCACGCGCATGATCGTCTGAAGCACCTTCGTCTCCATCTGCATGACGTCTTCAAAGCCGTCGATGAACCCCATTTCAAAGTCCATGGACGTGTATTCGTTCAGATGGCGCTGCGTGTTGTGCTTTTCCGCGCGGAACACCGGGCCAATTTCAAACACGCGCTCGTAAACCGGCACCAGCGCCTGTTTGTAAAATTGCGGGCTCTGCGCCAAATACGCGCGCCGGCCGAAGTACTCCATGCGAAACAGGTTCGCGCCGCCCTCCGCGTTCTGGGCGACGATCTTCGGGGTATGGATTTCGGTGAAGCCCTCGCGCTCCAGCGCCTGCCTGAAACCGCGCACGATGCCTTCCTGCACTTTGAACACCGCACGCCGCCTGAGGTTGCGCAGCGTCACAAACCGCAACGCGAGATCCGTATCGAGCGTCAGATTCATCTTGTTCTTGCCGATGGGCACAGGCATCGGCTCCGCCGCGCGGCTGAGCACCTCAAGCGCGCTCACGTGCAGCTCTGTGCCGCCGGGCGCCCGCGCATCGCGCACCATTTTCCCCTGCGCGCGCACCGCGTCGCCCTCGCGCACGTCAAATTCGTCGCCACTGAGCACACATTGCAGCACGCCCCCCGGCATGCGCAGCAGCATGAAGCGCACATCGCCCAAATCGCGCAGCGTATGGACCATGCCGTGTACCTGAACACCCTCGTCCGCCTGCACAGCAGCCGGATCAAACAATCGCTTCGTCATGCCTGTCATGGTTTTCATCTCGAACGCACATCCTTTCCCCGCGGCCTTGCGCCGCCATGACCTGTTGCCGCCCGGGATTTTGAACCAAATAAAAAATCCCGAGCAATTTCTGCTCGGGACGGGAACACAAATAGGACCCCGCGGTACCACCCAAGTTGCTGCCTGCGGCCATCACCCGGCAACCTCTCGAACCCTTAACGCGGGCAATACGGATGCGCCTGGGCAGCCGCTTTGGCGCACCGGCTCCGGAGTGTTCTTTCCTCCCGCGGGGTTCCTCCGTGCAGCTCTCAGCCGGTGGCCGCACCTCTCTGTCCGGAAACGCGGGGTACTCGTCTCCTTCATGGCCGTTTGTTTTATGCTGTGCATTATAGCGTCTAAAAATGCGCATGTCAAGAGAAAACTTTCATTTTTTCTTCGAAATCATGGAATAACGATATAGATTTGACAACGCCTTGCAAATCATGTACAATGGACACACGATCACAACGACGTGAGGAGGTCGTATCCCATGGCCTATTCGCAAAAACTGGTGGACAGCCTTCAGGCGCTGTTCAAAACCCTGGGCTTTCAGCCCCGATTTGAAGAGAAGAACGGATTCGCTCTGTTCACCCTCCAGATGAAATTGCACTGCAAGCTGCAAAGCGCGCGCATGTACGTCTTCGTGCAGGAGGATCACTTTTCCACGGTGACCACCGTGCCGCTGAGCGCGGACGAAAACTGCCGCCTTGCCGTCGCCGAATACCTCACGCGCGCCAATTTCAACATGCGCAACGGCAATTTTGAGCTCAACATGGAGGATGGCGAAATCCGCTTCAAGACGTACCTGCACGCCTCAAACGGGGAGATGGACATCGCCGGAGCACGCCTTTGCCTGATTGTGCCGTTCCTGATGATCGACCGCTTCGGGGACGGGCTGGTGGAGGTGCTCTTCGGTTTCAAGTCCCCGCGGGAAGCGTTTGAGGACGTGCGCGGCAAGTAAACATAGCGCACGACAACATCAAAAAAGGGCCGCCGGTTTTCCCAAGCCGGTGGCCCTTTTGATGATTTCGGCCTCAGATGCCCTTTCCGTCCAGAAAGTTGAGCACAGTCGAAACGTACGCGCGCATTACGCTGTCCTCGGAAGCGTAGATCTCGTGGCGCGCCGTGTCAAAGCGCTTGAGCTGCGCACCCGGTACCTGCCGCACAAACCGATTCTGCGGCTCGAGCTTGACAATCGAGTCAAGCCCCGCCTGGCAAAGCAACAGCGGCGTGCGGATCTTCTGTGCGTTTTTCTTGTCCAGCAGCCTGCGCGTGATGCCCACGCCTTCGCGAATCCAGCTGTATGTCGGCG
>CALVTV010000212.1 GCA_944363005.1 uncultured Clostridia bacterium
CGCCAATCGCGCGCTCCACCTGGTCCACCAGGGCGTTCAGCGCCTGCTCCTGGGTCACGTCGCAGACGTCGCCATGCGCCTTGATGCGCTTCTCGGCGTAGGAGGCCAGTCCCTTGTCGACCAGCTCCTGCTTGATGTCGTTGAAGCAGATGGTCGCGCCCGCGGCGGCAAACGCCTTGGCAATGGCGAAGCCGATGCCGTAGGATGCGCCGGTGATCAGCGCGATTTTGCCTTCGAGGCTGAAGCTCTTCATGGTGTCGTTCATGGGAAAACCCTCCTCTTCGTTTCTGAAAAGACCGCCCGCTCAGCGCAGGTCGATCGGATCGATGTTGTCCATGTCGTCAAACTCCTGGTTTTCGCCGCACATGCCCCAGATGAACGTGTAGTTGCTCGTGCCAACGCCCGTATGGATCGACCAGGAGGGGGAAATGACCGCCTGCTCGTTATGCATGACGATGTGGCGCGTCTGCGTCGGCTCGCCCATCATGTGGAAGAGCACGTTGTTGTCCTTGAGGCCGAAGTAGAAGTAGACCTCCATGCGGCGCTCATGCGTATGGCAGGGCATGGAGTTCCAGTTGCTGCCGGGAGCCAGCTGCGTCATGCCCATGCAAAGCTGGCAGCTCTGCATGACCGCCGGGTGGATATACTGATTGATGACGCGCTTGTTGCACGTCTCTTCGCTGCCCAGCGGGCGCTTGTTGGCCTTGTCGATGTCGATTTTGACCGTGGGGTAGGTCTTGTGCGCCGGGCAGGTATTGATGTAGAACTTGGCGGGGTTGGCCGGATCTTCGCTGGTGAAGCAGAGCGTCCTGGCGCCCATGCCCACATACAGCCCGTCATACTGCTTGAGGTCGTAGGTCGTGCCGTCCACGGTGATGGCGCCCTTGCCGCCGATGTTGATGACGCCCATCTCCCGGCGCTCAAGGAAGGTATCGGAGGCGAGTTCCTTGCAGCCGGTCAGCTCCACGCCGCGGGTTACGGGCATCACGCCGCCGGCGATGATGCGGTCAAAGTGGGAATAGGTCAGCACCGCGTCGTCCGGGACGAACACGGTTTCGATGAGGTATTCGCTGCGCAGGCGCTCGGTCGTGTAATACTTGGCGTCCTGCGCGGCGGAGGGTTGGCGAACGGTGAGTTGCATGGGAAAAACCTCCTTTACGTCGCGGTCGTTCCTGTTGTATACATATAGTATATCACATATTTTTACCAAAATCCAGATGAAAGAGGAACGGGATATCCGCGCCGTGCATGTTTTGGCGCATTTGGGTTAGAATACCGGCAAAACGAAACGGGGAGGCATGCGCATGTGTGGTGAAGCGATCACGTTATCTGCGGTGCTGGAGCGCAATTTGCAGTGCTTCCGCGAGCGGCTGTGCGCGCCGGACAACGCGGACGTGCTGCTCAGGCGCTTTCGTTCGGGGGCGTTTGAGTCGGCGCTGCTGGCGATCGACGGCATGACGGATGCCCGGCGGATCGACGAAAACATCCTCAAGCCCTGCATGGATCTGCCCGCATCGGCGGGGGAAGAGGTGGAACCGGCGCAGCGCGTGGCCTTTCTGATGGCGCACGCGGTATCGATTTTGCCGATGAAGCTCAAGGACAACATCGACGAAATCCTCTCGGACGTGCTCTCCGGGCAATGCGCGCTGCTCTGTGAGGGCTGCTCCATGGCCTGCGTGATGGATACGCGCGGGTTTGAAAAGCGGGCAGTCGGCCGCCCGGAGACGGAAAAGGTCGTGCTCGGCCCGCACGAGAGCTTTGGCGAGTCCATCCGCACAAACATCACGCTCGTGCGGCGGATCGTGCAGCGGGAGGAGCTGGTCACGGAGTTTTTGACCGTGGGCGGGCGGATGAAGACGCGCTGCGCGCTGCTGTATCTGCGCGGCACGGCGGATGAAACCCTGATTGCGCGCATTCGCAGGCGGCTGACGGCGATTGACTACGACTTTGCGCTGACAACGGGCGAGGTGGAACAGTTCATCGAGGAGCACCCGCTCTCGCTGATTCCCCAGTGCGTGCGAACCGAGCGGCCGGACCGCGCGGCGTCGTTCCTGGCGGAAGGGCAGATTCTCGTGCTCACCGACGGCTCGCCGGAGGCGCTGGGCGCGCCTTCGACGATCTGGCATCAGCTTCATACGCCGGACGACGCCTCCGTGCGCTGGCAGTACGGCACGTTCCTGCGGCTGGTGCGCCTGTTGGGCATCGCGATTCACGTGCTGCTGCCGGGGGTTTACCTGGCGCTGCTGCGCTTTCATCAGGAGCTGTTCTCCCCAATGATGCTCGCCAGCGTTTACGAGAGCGGTTCCCGCGTGCCGATTCCGATCTATCTGGAGGCGCTGCTGATGATGCTCGCCTTCAACCTGATCAGCGAGGCCAGCCTGCGCGCGCCCGGTTCCATGGGCAATGCGCTGGGCATCGTTTCGGGCCTGATCCTCGGCCAGAGCGCCGTGAGCGCGGACATCGTCAGCCCGCTGCTGCTGATCGTTGTGGCGGTCAGCGGACTGGGCGGGTTCTGCGTGCCGGAGTATGCGCTGTCCATCGGGCTGAAGATCGTGCAGCTGATCGTACTCACGGCCGGAGCCCTGGGCGGGCTGTATCTGATTGCGCTGGTTTTGCTCGTGCTGGGTTGCGCGCTGTGTTGCACGCAGTCGGTCGGTTCGCCGCTGACCGCGCCGGTTACGCCGCCGCGCCGCGCCAATCCGGATATTTTGCTGCGCCTGCCTCTGCGCTGGCAGAAAGCGAGGGCCTTCTTTGCCAAACATGATTCCTGAAACCGTGCTCTTCGCCCGCATCCGGGCCGCATACCGCGTGCGCGCGGTGAGCGCCGCTGTTTGCGTGGGCGCGTCCGTGTTCGCGCTGGGCGCCGGCGTGGGCATCCCCCTTTGCCTGAACGCCGCGTACCTGGCGGCGCTGGCTGCGTTGCCGGCGGCCGGGCTGACGGCGCTGCTGGCCCGGCGGGTGCTGGTGGGGGCGGGCCGGTTTGCGCGGGCGCGCCATGCCCTGATCGGCTTGACCCTGCTCGCGCTTGCGCTCTTTGCGTTCGCGGCGACCGTCAGCCTCGTGCATCAGACGCTTTTGCCGCTGGCGCGGATCTCCTTTGTGGCGCAGGTGAGCTTTCTGTTTGCGGGGCTGTGCTGCGCAACCGGCGCGCAGGGGGCGCCGCGGATGACCTTTGCCCTGCGGGGCGTTCTGCCGGTGGGCCTGGCGGCGCTCAGCCTGAGCACGCTCTCGTTTGAAACGGCGGCGGGCCTGTTTCCCCTTTTGGGAACGGGCGCGCGGAACCTGGGCCTTTCGGCGCTTTGCATGATCGCGGCCGCGGCGCCGGCGCTGCTGATCGCGTTGCCGCCGCCGGAGCTGAAGGACGTGCCGCAGCGGGAGCGGGCGACGCCGGGCGCGTGGTTTTTCGTCTGGCGGGTGATGCTGGGCGCGGCGCTGGGCGTCGGGCTGCTCATGGTGCTCTCGCTGTGCAGCACGTATGAGGGCCTGGCGGCGCAGCAAACCTGGGGTCGGCGCATGCTCATTTTTTGCCAGCGGGAGCCGCACGAAGGGCTGGGCGAGACGATACTCACGCTGCTTCAGGCGCTGAGTTTGCTCCTCTGCGCCATCCATGGGTTGCTCGGGGCCGCGCAGGCCTGGCAGGCGGTCTGGCCTCGCCTGGGGCGCGGGGCGCTGGGGGGCTGCCTGCTGGTTTGCGCGCTGCTGCTCACGGCGCTGGTGGTTGCCGGGGTGGGCATCGCCCGGCGCGTCGCGCCGCTGCTGGGGGTACCGGTGCTGCTGTTTGGGGTGCTCTGCCTGGGAAGGAGGAAAAAGCCGTGAAGCGTCTGCTGTGCGCGGCCCTGCTGCTATCGCTGCTCGGTTTGCTGAGCGGATGCGGCGGGGGCCAGGAGATCGAGGGGCGCCTGTTCGTCATCGCCATGGCGGTGGACCCGGCGCAGGACGGCAACCTGACGATGACCGTCAAAGCGCTCTCCGGCACTCAGGGCACGGCCGCTTCCCAGGGGGAGGAGGCGTCCGGGGACGGCGGAAGCATGGAATCGACGGAGCCGGGCTATGTGACGCTGAGCGCAACGGCGGGCAGCGCGCTCAAGGCGCTGGATCTGCTCAGCGCGACGACGCCGCGGTCGGTGGACCTTTCGCAGCTGCGGGAGATCGTGATCAACCGCACACTGGCGGAAACCGACGCCACGCTGACCATACTCCGGGAGATCCACGCGCTTTACGAGGCCAACGGCGCGGCGGTCGTCGTGGTGACGCCGGACGACGCGGGGGACTTCATCCGCAGGCAGTACGCGCTCTTTGGCGTGCGGCTCTCGCAGTACCTGGAGGTGCTCTTTGAGCACTTCGCCGAGCTGGGCACCATTCCCTCCGGGGCGATGCTCAGCACGGTCATTGGCGCGATGGAATCGGGCACGATTGATGCGGCGGCGGTTTACGCGGCGGGCAATGCGTTTGACGCGACGCTGGTGATGGATGGCGAATCGCCAACAGACAGGCTGCCGGGCCATCTGCCCCGCACGTCCCCGGCGATGAACGAGTACCTGGGCAGCGCGATTTTCAGCGGGCCGCGCATGGTCGGCACGCTCACCGGCGACGAGACGGCGATGCTTCGCCTGATCAGCGGGCGCGCGCTCATCACGACGCTGACGATCGACGAAGCGCTCTACCAGGTCAGCACGCGTTCGAGCATACGCCGAAACCTGACGTATGAAGGCGAACAGGCCGTACTCGGCGTGCAGATTCACATTCGCATGTCGCTTGTTGGCGGCACACAGCGGAGCACGGAGGCGGAGCTGGCCCAGCGGCTCGAACAAAGCGCGCAGGCGCTCATGCTCCGTTTGCAAGCCGCGTCCTGCGATGCGGTGGGGTACGGACAGTTGGCGGTGCGCCAATATCCGGATATCCCAAGCTGGGAGCAGAGCAACTGGGAGCAGACATACCGCCAGGCCCAGGTGCGCGTGACGGTGGACGTGGACATCCAATGACTTTCCTTTTTTCCCCAGGCGTGGTATACTGATTTCGCTTGACGGCAAGGGGAATTGCCCCGCGGACGCCCTTCTTCGCTTGCTGCGGTTTGAGCAGCGTTGCCTGTATGAGCCGTTTCAATCGTAGGGCGCGTTGCGCCCTGCTCTGAAACTCGCTTTTTTGTTAGGGGGAACGTTGGGCTGCCGCCCAAACCTGCCTGAGGGACATTGTCCCTCAGACTCCCTTCTTCGCTTCGCGCAGGGCTCAAGAGGTTTGATTCGATTACGGAAAGATGACCCATGGAGGACCATATGCACATCGATGTCTATGATTTTGACGGCACGATCTACGACGGGGATTCCACTGTCGATTTCGTGCGCTTTTGTCTGCGCCGCCATCCGTCGCTGCTGGCGGGCCTTCCGGGGCTGACCCCGCGGGCCTTGGCGCTTTTGGCCGGGCGCGAGGGGCTGACGCAATTCAAGGCCGCGCTCTTTGGGCGCATGGCCGGGCGCATCGATCTGGCGACGGAGGCGGGCCTCTTCTGGCTCGATCCCCGGACGCAGGCGCGGCTGGGCAAGTGGTTTGCAAAGACGCCGCGCGACCTGCCCATCGTCATCGCGTCGGCCTCGCCGGAGTTTGAACTGCGCCACGCCGCGCGGCGGCTGGGCGTTGAGCACCTCATCGGCACGCGCTGCGATCCGGCGACGGGCGAACTGACGGGCAAGAACTGCAAGGGCGAGGAGAAGATCCGCCGCATCCGCGAGCAGTTGGGCGAATTCACCGTGCGCGCTATGTACACCGACAGCGTCAAGGCCGATGGGCCGCTGCTTGACATCGCTAAGGAGCGCTATCTCGTGCGCCACGGGGTCGTGCGCAGGCTCTGAGGAAGACGGCCGCGTTTCCTTGTTTTTCCTTTTCGGCTTTGCATTTTGATCGCGTTGACACGGCCGATTCGAACATGTATAATGAAAAAAGATCGAGGCGCGGCCCATGTGGTGGCGCTTTTTAAAACGCTTTTGCAGTGAGGTTCAGATGAAACGGATCATTTGCAAGTACATTCTCTCCTTCGCCGTGATGATTGCCCTGTTTGTCGGGGCGATGACCCTGGTTTACATGATTCCCGACCGGCTCATCGAGTGGCACAGGGAGTATTCGCTCACCGTGCTGGCCATTGAGGAGGAATGGGAATCGCTGGGCAACATCTTCGGTTTTCACGGGGAGCCCGGCATGCTGGACAACACCACCGACCGGGTGATGATGGAGCTGACCGTGCCCGGCGAGGCGGGGGAATCCGCGCTGGAGACGGCCATGCTCATGCACGGCTATACGCGCTACTGGCACGGCTACCAGACCATCCTGCGGCCCCTGCTCGTGCTCTATGAGCTGCATCAGATTCGCACGCTGAATGTCTACGTGTTCTTTGCGCTGCTGGCCGCGGTGCTCTTTCTGATTGGAAAGCGGCTGGGCGCGCCCGCCGCGATTGCCTACGGGCTTGGGATGGGATGCGCCGGTCTGATCACCATTCCCTCGAGCATGCAGTTCATGGCCTGCTTTGTGGTGATGATGGTCGTTTCGCTGATCGTGCTGCTGCGCTATCCGTTCAAAAAGCCGGAGAACCTGCCGCTGCTGTTCATGATCACCGGCATGGTCATCAATTTCCTGGACTTTCTGACCGCGCCGCTCATCACGTTGGGCGGCCCGCTGGTGCTGTATCTTTGCCTTCAGATGGCCCACGGCGCATCTCCCCGGGAATTGGTTCGCACCTGGTTCTTCTGCTCGCTGATGTGGGGCGTGGGGTATGCGCTGTGCTGGGTGAGCAAATGGGGCGTGGCGCTGTTGGTGGGCAGCGGCGACATATTCGCGCAGGTGGAGGCAAACGCGTTGCGCTGGACGACCGACAACGCGTGGTTTGAAAGCCGTCTGGACGTGCTCCTGCTCAACTTCAACGATTTCTTCAAGTTTCAGGGCCTGCGCACCGCCGTCTTCCCGCTGGGCTGCGGCGCGTTTCTGGCGGCCTGCTGCGCCTTCTTTCACAAGAAGCCGAGCGCTACGCTGCTTTGCGGCACGGCCTGCTTGGCCGCCATTGCGCTCTATCCCTACGTGTGGTACTACGTGATGATTTACCACTCCTTCGAGCACGACTGGTTCACGTACCGCGCGCAGTTGCCCACGTTCCTCTGCCTGTACTGGGGGCTGTGCGCGTGGATCGATTGGAAGCGCGCCGGGGAATTTGCGCGCCTTTGCCGGGCCAAACTGCGGCGCGGGGGCGGCGAACCCTGCGACCGCGCTTGACAAATCCATTGACTTCGCAAACGGAACGTGCTATAATCCCAGTATGATTCTGTAAATGGAGGGTATAGCCATGGAACATATCAAGACGCTTGAAACCCGGAACCTGTGTGCCAGCGCGAAGGACGGCGGCTGCGGCGAGTGCCAGACTTCCTGCCAGTCCGCGTGCAAGACCAGCTGCGGCATTGCCAATCAGCAGTGCGAGAGCACCAAGGAAAGCAAGTAATTGCAAAACAGAATGCCGCCTGCCGGGCGGCATTTTTTACGCCCATATTTAAGGAGAGAAAAAGATGATTCATCAGTATCAGCTCGGCGGTTACAATATCGTGCTGGACGTGTGCTCCGGCGCCGTGCATGTGGTGGACGAGGTCGCCTACGACATCATCGCGCGCTTTGAGGCGCAGCCGCGCGAGGAGGTGATCGCCGAGGTCGCCCGCAAGCACGAGGGCAAGGTGGACAAAGAGGAGGTTGCCGCCTGCTATGCGCAGGTGGAAGCCCTGCGCGATGCGGGCAAGCTCTTTACGCCCGACACGTTTGAGCCGATGGCCGGCAAGCTCAAGGAAAAGACCGCCGGCGTGGTCAAGGCGCTCTGCCTGCATGTGGCGCATACCTGCAACCTCAACTGCGCCTACTGCTTCGCCAGCCAGGGCAAGTACCACGGCGAGCGTGCGGTGATGTCCTACGAGGTGGGCAAGCAGGCGCTCGACTTCCTGATTGCGCATTCGGGCACGCGCCACAACCTGGAGGTGGACTTCTTCGGGGGCGAACCGCTGATGAATTTCGGCGTCGTGCGCGATCTGGTCGCCTATGCCCGCAGCATTGAGGCCCAGCACGGCAAGCACTTCCGCTTTACGCTGACGACCAACGGCCTGCTCATCGACGACGAGGTGATCGACTTTGCCAACCGGGAGATGAGCAACGTCGTGCTCAGCCTGGACGGCCGCAAGGAGATTCACGACCGTTACCGCGTGGATTACGCCGGAAACGGCAGCTGGGAGCGCATCGTGCCCAAATTTCAGAAGCTGGTCGCGGCGCGCGGCGGCAAGAACTACTACATGCGCGGCACATTCACCCACCAAAACCCCGACTTCCTGGCCGACATTCGCCAGATGCTCGACCTGGGCTTCACCGAGCTGAGCATGGAGCCGGTCGTCTGCGCGCCGGGCGATCCCGCGGAGCTGACGGAAGCGGACATGGAGATCGTCAAGCGCCAGTATGAGGAACTCGCGCAGCTGATGCTCGAGCGCGACGCCGAGGGCCGCCCGTTCACCTTCTACCACTACATGATCGACCTGACCGGCGGGCCCTGCATCTATAAGCGCATCTCCGGTTGCGGTTCCGGAACGGAGTACATGGCCGTCACCCCGTGGGGCGACCTGTACCCCTGCCATCAGTTCGTGGGCGAGGAGGCCTACAAGCTGGGCAACGTCTACGAGGGCGTGACAAACCCCGACGTGCAGGCCGAGTTTGCGGGCTGCAACGTCTATGCCCGGCCGGAGTGCCGCGACTGCTGGGCGAGGCTGTATTGCTCCGGCGGCTGCGCGGCGAACGCCTATCACGCCACGGGCTCGGTGCGCGGGGTGTACAAGCCCGGCTGCGAGCTGTTCAAAAAGCGCATGGAGTGCGCGATCATGGTGCAGGTCGCGCGCGCGTTCAAGTGATGCGCACGCCGGTTTGCGACTTTGTGCGCCGCTATGCGCAAAGCGATGCGCTGCGGCTGCACATGCCCGGCCACAAGGGCGAAGGCCCGCTGGGCGTGGAGGCGCTGGACATCACGGAGATCGACGGCGCGGACAGCCTCTACGAAGCCTCGGGCATCCTGCGCGAGAGCGAGGCGCAGGCCGGGGCGCTCTTTGGCGCGAAGACGTTTTATTCCACGGAGGGTTCGTCGCTGTGCATCCGCGCGATGCTCGCCCTGGCTCAGCGGCACGCGGGCGGCGGACGGATCACCGTGCTGGCCGGGCGCAACGCGCACAAGACGCTGCTGAGCGCCGCGGCGCTGCTGGATCTGGAGCTTTGCTGGCTGGTTCCCAAAAAGCCGGATTCGTACCTGAGCTGCCCGGTCAGCGCCGGGGAGCTGGAGGCGCGGCTTTGTAACATGCATCCCCGGCCCGCGGCGGTCTACCTGACGAGCCCGGATTACCTGGGGCATACCGTGGCGCTGGAGGAGATTGCCGCGGTCTGCCATCGGCATGGCGCGCTGCTGCTGGTGGACAACGCGCACGGCGCGTACCTCAAATTTCTGCCGCAGTCCCGCCACCCGATGGACCTGGGCGCGGACATGTGCTGCGATTCCGCGCACAAGACGCTGCCCGTGCTCACCGGCGGGGCGTATCTGCACATCGCCAACCGCCTGCCGCAGCTGGGCGCGCAGGCCAAGGACGCGCTGGCGCTCTTCGGCTCGACCAGCCCGTCGTACCTGATTCTGCAATCGCTGGACGCGGCCAATCCGGCGCTGGCCGGGGAGTTTCCCGCGCAGTTGGCGGCGTTTTTGCCTGCTGTGGAGGCGGCGCGGGAGGCGCTGCGGGCGCATGGGTTTGCGCTGGAGGGCGACGAGCCGCTCAAGCTGACCCTGCGCGCCAAGCCCCATGGCTATACCGGCACGCAGATGGCGCAGGCGTTGGGGCAGGCGGGCATCGTCTGCGAGTTCGCCGACCCCGACTTCCTGGTGATGATGCTCACCCCGCGGACGGGAGAGGCCGGGCTGGCCAGACTGGTTCAAGCGCTGTGCGCCCTGCCGCGCCGCGCACCGATCAACGCACAGCCGCCGGTGTTCGCCGGGGCCGAGCGCGTGATGTCGGTTCGGGAGGCGACGTTTGCGCCGCGGGAGGTCGTGCCCGCGGAGAGGAGCGGGGGCCGCGTGCTCGCCAGCGCGACGGTGGGCTGTCCGCCTGCGGTGCCGATCGTCGTATGCGGTGAGCGCATCGACGCGCACGCGGTCGCCTGTTTTGCCTATTATGGCATCAAGACGTGCAGCGTCGTGCGCTGACCTTCTTTTCGTCGCCGCGAAGCGAGGAAGGGGACTGGGCCGGGGAACTCGCATAGTCGCGCCGCCTGCGGCGCTCCTTGCGATTCCCGACGCTTCGCCGGGCTGCTTCGCCCACTGGGCGCTCGGAAGAGCACACGTCTGAACTCCAGTCACTTAGCCACCGCGTCTGCCCTCTC
>CALVTV010000213.1 GCA_944363005.1 uncultured Clostridia bacterium
GAAGCCGTCCGCGCGCACGGTGTAATACGCGCAATAGTACGCCGCCGGCCGGTGCACCTTGTACCAGGCAATGCGCAGCGCCATGGTCACATAGGCAACCGCATGTCCCTTGGGGAACATGTACTTGATCTTCTTGCACGCGCCAATGAACCAGTCGGGCACGTTGTGCTCGATCATCGCCTGCTCCATCTCCGGCTTGAGTCCCTTGCCCTTGCGCACGGATTCCATGGTATCAAACGCCATTTTGGGTGCCACGCCGTAATCCATAAGCGCGTTCATGATGTCGTCGCGGCAGCAGATACAGGAGGCCAGCGGCGCAATGCCGGCCTTGATGATATCCTGCGCGTTGCCGATCCACACGTCCGTGCCGTGCGAAAGGCCGGAAATGCGGATGAGTTCCTCCATGGTGGTGGGCTTGGTTTCCTCGAGCATCTGGCGGACAAAGCGCGTTCCAAACTCCGGCACGCCGTAGGTACCGGTCTTGGACCCGATCTGCTCCGGCGTGACGCCCAGCGCATCCGTCCCCGAGAACAGGGAAATGACGTCGGGATCGGTCAGCGGGAGCGTGCGCGCGTCGATGCCCGTCAGGTCCATCAGCATGCGGATCATCGTCGGGTCGTCGTGACCGAGCACGTCGAGTTTGACGAGCACGTCGTGCATGGAACCGAAATCGTAATGGGTGGTGATGACCGGACTGGTCATGTCGTTGGCCGGGTGCTGAATGGCGACAAACTGCTGGATTTCGTATTCCTTGGGCAGCACGACCATGCCCGCCGGGTGCTGGCCCGTCGTGCGCTTGATGCCCACACAGCCCAGCGCAAGCCGGTTCATCTCCGCCTCCGAGAGCGTAAGTTCGCGCTCCTCGCAATATTTTTTCACGTAACCATAGGCCGTCTTGTCCGCCAGCGTGCCGATGGTTCCGGCGCGGTAACAGTACCCCTTGCCAAAGAGTTCTTCGATGTAGGCGTGCGCGCGCGGCTGATAGACGCCGGAGAAGTTCAAATCGATATCCGGCACCTTGTCACCCTTGAATCCCAGAAAGACCTCGAACGGAATGTCGAACCCGTCGCGGAAGAGCTCCGCACCGCACTGCGGGCACATCTTGACCGGCAAGTCAACGCCAACCTTGTACTTTTGCTTGTCCACGTCAAACGTGTACCACTTGCACTTCGGGCAGCGGTAATGCGGCGGCAAGGCATTGACCTCGGAAATGCCGACCAGGTGCGCCACATACGAGGAACCGACACTGCCACGCGAACCGACCAGATAGCCGTCGGCGTTCGACTTTTTGACCAGCTTTTCCGCGATATTGTAAAGTGTGCCGTATCCGTAACCCAGGATGGAGGAAAGCTCCTTCTCCTTGCGGGCAACGACGATTTCCGGCGGATTGTCGCCGAACCACTCGCGAATCTGCGTCTCACAGAGGTTGCGAATGTTGTCCGCAGCGTCCGGCCAGAACGGCTGGAACGTCTCCTTGCCCTCCGGATGCTTGGGATACAGGCCCACCTCCCCGATGCGCGCGGCAATCTTCGCCGGGTTGTCGATGACGACCTCCTCGGCCTTTTCCTTGCCCAGATAGGCGAACTCTTCCAGCATCTCCTGTGTGGTCTTGAAGTAGAGGGGCGGCTGATCGTCGGCATCCTTGAATCCATGTGCAGCCTGGATGATCGCGCGGAATTTTGCGTCCTTGGGGTCAAGGAAGTGCACGTCGCCCGTCGCCACGACGGGAATGCCCAGCTGTTCGCCCAACCAGACGATCTTGCGGTTGAAGTCGCGCAGCTGTTCCTCGTCCTCCGCTGTGCCCTCGCGCAGCATAAATGCATTGTTGCCGATGGGCTGAATTTCCAAATAATCGTAAAACCGCGCAATCCGTTTGAGCTCGGTGTCATTTTTTCCGTCCACCACGGCCCGGAACAGCTCTCCCGCTTCACAGGCCGAGCCGACAATAATGCCCTTGCGGTACTTCTGCAAAATCTCGCGCGGGGTATGCGGCTTGCGGCTGAAATAGTTCAGATGGCCTTCGGATACGATTTTATTGATGTTGGTGATGCCGTCCTGCTCGGCGGCCAGCAAGATGATGTGATACGAGTCTCCGATTGCGCCGCCGGTCAGCGCACTGTTGATATCGCAAATGCGGGTAACGCCCTTCTCCGCCGCCGTGTCAAGCATGCGGATGAGCATGTGCGCCGTGGCACGCGCGTCATGCACGGCCCGGTGCGCGTTCTTGAGGCTGATTCCAAGCGACTTGCAGACGGCGCCCAGTCTGTGGCTCTTGAGGCTGGGATACATGCGCCGGGAGAACTCGAGCGTATCGATCACCGGCATGTGCACCTCGATGCCCAGACGCTTGGCTTCTTCGGTCAAAAAGGACGAGTCGAACTTGGCGTTGTGCGCCGCAAACGCCGCATTGCCGATGAATTCGAGAAGCTTGGGAATCTCCGTCTCCGCCGTACCGGCATCGGCCACCATGGCATCGGTGATGCCGGTGATCTTCACCACCTCATCGGGAATCGGCTCCTGCGGGTTGACAAACCGGGAATACTCCTCGACGATCTGCCCATTGCGAATGCGCACGGCACCGATCTCCATGATGCGGTTTTTGCGCGGATTGAGGCCCGTCGTCTCAAAGTCTACGACCACGATCTCATCATTCAGCGCGCGTTCATCCGCATCGGTGACGACGGTCGTTACGTCGGTCAGGTATGCCTCTACGCCCGGGATCAGCTTGATCTTGTTCTTTTTGGCGGCACCAAACGCCTCCGGGAACGCCTGAACCACGCCGTGGTCTGTGATCGCCACGGCCGGATGTCCCCATTGCGCTGCGCGTTTGATGAGGTCGGACGCGGAGGACACGCCGTCCATCTCGCTCATGTTGGTGTGCATGTGCAGTTCAATGCGCTTTCGCTCGGCGGTGTCCTGGCGCATGGGCTTCTCGCGCGCATCAATGTCGAGCACCATCATCACCAGCCCGCGCTCAAAGCTGTCCATCTTCACGTCGCCACGGACGGCAAACCACTTGCCCGGCTGCACAGCCGCGATGACGTCCTCGACGGCCTTCTTTTCCTCCTCCGTCGGCGGCCGCTCGTCGTCCTCCGAACTTGCGCCAAACCGCCCCTTTCGCGGCTTGTAGCGCAGGAACGCCTTGCACTTGATGGTATTCGTGTAGTCCGTGAGCGCAAAGGAGAGCAGCTGCATCTCGCCGCCGCGCAGTTCGCGCGTTTCCGCCGTGAGCACCTCGCCGCAGATGGTGACCTTGCTGGCTTCCTCGATCAACTCGCTGATCTCCAGCGGTTCCGACGTCACCGGCCGCCCCAAGATGGCCTTCGGCTTCTCTTTGGCCGCCTTGTGCTCCTCCTTTTCCACCTGCGCCTTTTGCTCCTGAATCATCTGCGCGATCGCGCGGGCATCCTCGTCCTTGCGCCTGCGCCGGATTTCCTCGAGCTGCTCTTCGCGCAGCTTGACCGCCTGAAACTGCACATGCACATCCGTGACAAACACGTTTTTGACCAGCAGCTCGATATAGCGGTCCACACCGGACTGCGTGAGAAACTTGGGCGCGATGTTCTGCGGAACGAGCACGGAGAGCACGTCACCCTTGCACTCAAACTGAGCATCCTGCAAAAACGGCGCGCCGGACGGATGCTTGCGCTTGATGCTTCGCAGGATGAACGCCGCATACTTCTGCGGTTCTTGGCGGAAGTCGTCCGCCAACTGCGGCGAACGGATGACCAAATGCACGCGGATGGGCATGAAGTTGCGGCGAAGCGCACGCTGTACGGCCAAAAACGGGCCCTCCTCCACGAGAACATCCGACGAAAAGCAGACCGTGATTTCCTCTCCGCTGCGGTTGGCCGTCACCCGATCGAGCGTCAGATGCCCGGCCAACGCCTTCGCCGGTCCGTCGAGCAGTGTTTCCCATTGTTCCATGTGCATTCCACCTCACGTATTCGCAACCATCGCTTGCCCCGCAGGGGCTCCCCAGCGGGAAGAAAAGGCGCCGCCTCCGACCGGCCGGTTTTGTTCGCCTTCCGGGAAGCGCGCGCCGTTATCAGGCTTTATCCAAGCATGCTCTTGATCTCGTCCACGAGAATCTGCGCCAGATCGCCGGTGACCTTGCGCGGGGCTTCGCCTTTTTTGATCAGCAGTCCCGCGCCATTTCCACCGCCGCAGATGCCAATATCGGCCTCCCGCGCCTCGCCGGGGCCGTTGACCACACAACCCATCACCGCCACTTTGAACGGCACATGTACGCCCGCCAGTTCCTTTTGCACGCGCGTCATGATGCCGCCCACGTCAATGCATGTGCGGCCGCACGTCGGGCAGGAAACATACTGCACACAGTCCGTGCGCAGGCCCACATCCTGCAAAATCTCAATGCCAGCCGGAGGCTCCAGGCACGGATCGCCCGTTAGCGAGACGCGAATCGTATCCCCGATGCCGTCAAGAAGCAACGCGCCGATACCAATGGCGCTCTTGATCCGGCCTTGTTCGGGGAGTCCCGCCTCCGTGACACCCAGATGCAGCGGATAATCGCACTGCTGGCTGGCCAGGCGATACGCCGCCACCGTGTCCGGCACGTTACTCGCTTTCATGGAGAGCACCATGTCAAAAAACCCGCAGCGCTCAAGCATTCTCGCGTGGTTGAGTGCGCTCTCGACCATGCCCTGCGGCGTCGGTCCGCCGTACTTGGCCAGAATGTCCTTTTCGACCGAACCGGAATTGACGCCGATGCGCACGGGGATGTGGTGCGCCTTGACGCAGTCCGCCAGAACGCGTACATTCTGCTCCCCACCGATGTTGCCGGGATTGATGCGCAGCTTGTGAATGCCGTTTTCCACGGCGGCCAGGGCCAGCTTATGATCAAAGTGGATGTCCGCTACCAGCGGAACGGGACTTGCATCCACCAATGCACGCACAGCCTTGGCGCACGCCTCATTGTACACGGACACGCGCACGATGTCCGCGCCCGCAATGGCCAGCGCCCGAATTTGGGAGAGCGTCGCCTCCACGTCCGCCGTATCCGTATTGGTCATGGACTGCACGCTTACCGGCGCACCGCCGCCAATGAGCACATTGCCCACCTTGACTTGTCTGGTCTTCTTCGCCATAGCCCGACTCTCCTTCGTTCTCCTCGTCCATCAGTGCACAAAGAACATCATGATGTCCTTGTACGTGAGCACCACCATCAGCCCCATCAGCAGGCACAATCCGGCAAAGTGAATGCCGCCCTCCAGTTCGCGCCGGACGGGCTTCCTGCGCACGCCCTCAACCAGCAAAAACAGCAGACGGCTTCCGTCGAGTCCCGGAATGGGCAGCAGGTTCATCACGCCCAGATTCACGCTGATCATCGCGATCAATTCCAAATAGACATCCAGTCCGCCTTGCTGGGTGACCTCCTGAATGACGTACACCGTGCCCACCGGGCCGGTGACTTCGTCCACGCCCTCACCTTTGAAAATCATGTTTTTGAGCGCATCCACAATCAATTTGACGCTCTCCACGTTGTAGCGAACAGAAAAAGGAATGCTCTCCATCAGCGAAACGCGAACGCGCTCTTGCGCAAAGGTAAAGCCCACGCGATAGCGCCCCGCCTCTTCGTCATAAAACGGGGTTAGAACGATGTCCATCTTCTGTCCATCGCGCTCAACGCTCAGCGTCACAGCCTCTCCCCGGGAATCGGCGATGGCCTGCGTCACATCCTGGCTGCTCAGAATGTCCACGCCGTTGACGGAGAGCAGCTCATCGCCCACCATCAATCCGGCTTCCATCGCATTTTCCTCGACTTCCGCCACGCGCGGCACGACGGTCATCAGCCCGATGGCGCTCAGGTAGAGCACAATCACCACAAGCGCCACCGCAAAATTCATGAGCGGTCCGCTGGCGACGGTCACCGCGCGCTTCCATACCGGATAATTGTTGAAGCAGCGGGCATCGGTCACCTCCTGATCCTCGCCGTAGAACTGGCAAAAGCCGCCGATGGGCAAAAGCCGAAGCGAGAACAGGGTGCCCCTTTTGCTGCGCCTTTGCAACAGCAGCGGCCCCATGCCCATGGAAAACTCCTGCACGTCAATGCCGCAGGCGCGCGCCGCCCAGAAATGCCCCGCCTCGTGCGCCATGATCAACACACCCAGCAGAAGCAACGCCAACAATACATGCATGAAATTCAAAACCTCCTGAGATTACAACGCGTAACGATCCGTACCCAACAGCGAACGCGCTTTTTCGCGCGCGAGACGGTCGCTTTCAAGCACCTGCTCCAGCGTCGGATGCGCGCAGACAGGCACGGCCTGCATCGTCTCCTCGACCAGCTGAGCGATCTGCCCAAAGCGAATGCGGTCGCTCAGGAAGGCATCCACAGCCACCTCATTGGCGCCGTTGAGAATCGCCCCCATCGTGCCGCCCGCAGCCAATGCCTGATAAGCCAGCCCCAATCCCGGGAACCGCGAAAGATCCGGCTCTTCAAACGTCAGCGCGCGCATCTTCGAAAAGTCAAGCCGCTCCGCCCCCGTACAGAGGCGCTCGGGCCAGCTCATCGCATAGAGAATCGGCAGGCGCATATCCGGCGTGCCCAGCTGCGCGATGACCGCGCCGTCCGCATATTCGACCATAGAGTGTATGACGCTCTGCGGATGAATCAGCACGTCGATTTTCTCCGCCGGCATATCAAAGAGCCAGCGCGCCTCGATCACCTCAAGCGCCTTGTTCATCATCGATGCGGAATCAATCGGGATCTTGCGGCCCATATTCCAGTTGGGGTGCTTGAGCGCCTGTTCCTCGGTCGCTTTCATGATGTCCTCTGCTTTCCATGTGCGGAACGGTCCGCCGCTGGCCGTCAGGATCAACCG
>CALVTV010000214.1 GCA_944363005.1 uncultured Clostridia bacterium
CCCGTACAGCACCTACCGCGTCTCCGGCTATTACCTGCAAATGGGCGTGAGCACGGAGCAGATCGAGTCGTGGTGCGACTTTGAATGGATCACCCAGAGCAGCCCGTTTGTGCGCGTTATCCAGTCCCTCTCCTGGCGGCTGGGCGCCAAGGGCGACGTGCCCCTCATCGGATGGATGCTCAACATGGGGCTCATCATCTGGGTCATGCTCTTCTTCGTCGTCCGCGAGGCCTATCGGGGCCGCTTTGCGCGCTTTGGCGTGGCGCTGCTGCCCGTGCTGCTCTGGGGCACGTTCCTGCTCGGGCCGGTGATGGCCGGGCGCTACATCTACCCGTTTGTCTGCGCGCTGCCCGTGCTGGCGAGCCGCCCGAAGGAAGTGAGCCTATGGCCGCATGGCGCCCCTGGCACGGATGCCACAAGTGCAGCCCCGGTTGCCTGAACTGCTATGTCTACCGCGGGGACGCGCGCTATGGGCGCGACGCCTCGCAGGTCTATCGAACGGGCGAGTTTGACCTGCCCGTTCGCGGGCGGCGGGACGGCACGCCCCGGCTTTCGCCGGGCGAAACGGTCTATACCTGCCTGACCAGCGACTTTTTCCTTGAAGAGGCGGACGAATGGCGGCCGCGCGCCTGGCGAATGATCCGCTCGCGGCCCGATCTGATGTTCTTCATCATCACCAAGCGCATCGAGCGCTTTGAAGTCGGCCTGCCCGAGGACTGGGGCGCGGGCTACGGCAACGTAACCCTGGCGGTCACCTGCGAAAACCAGCAGAAGGCCGACGAGCGCCTGCCCATCCTGCGCGAATTGCCGCTTTTCCATCGGGAAATCATCTGCGAACCGCTGCTGGAAGCGATTTCGCTCGACCGCTATCTTTGCGACCGCATCGAAGGGGTGACGGTTGGCGGCGAATCCGGCCCGAACGCGCGGCTCTGCCGCTACGATTGGGTGTTGGATATCGCCCGGGCCTGCCGTGCGGCGGGCGTCCCCTTTCACTTCAAACAGACGGGGGCGCGGTTTGAAAAGGACGGGCGCCTCTACCACATTCCCCGCAGAGAACAACACGACCAGGCACGCCGGGCCGGCATCGACAGCCCCGGCGGCCGCATCTTGGAGGAATCGGACGATGAGACTTGACAAATATCTGAAGGTATCGCGCATCATCAAGCGGCGCACGGTGGCCAAAGAGGCTTCCGAAGGCGGCCGCGTGACGCTCAACGGCAAGGTGGCCAAGCCCTCTACGGAGGTCAAGGAAGGCGACGTGATGGAGATCCGCTTCGGGGAGAAGATGGCGCGTTATCGGATTCTCGCCGTCGCGGAGACGGTGCGCAAGGCCGACGCAGGCGCGATGTACGAACTGCTGGGCGGGGAGGAAATCGAATGAACGCGGCGGTGATCGTGGCCGCTGGACGCGGCACGCGCATGGGCATAAACAAGGTGCTCGCGCCGCTATGCGGGGTGCCGGTCATCGTGCGCACGGCGCGCGCCTTTTGCGAGAGCGGCCTGTTTGACGGCGGCGTGGTCGTCGTTTGCAGCCAGGAGGACATGGAGGCCATGCGCGCCGTGCTGGCCGATGTGCCCGTGGCCGCCATTGTGCCCGGCGGAAGCGACCGCCAGCAGAGCGTATGGCTGGGCATTCAGGCGTGCGACCCGAGCGCGGACATCCTCGCCATTCACGACGGCGCGCGTCCGCTCGTCACGCGGGCGGTGATCGAATCGACGATCGAGAGCGCCCGGCTCTATGGCAGCGGCGTCGCCGCCGTGCCGCTCAAGGACACCGTCAAGCGCGTCGATGGTCAGGGTTGCGTAGTAGAAACGCCGGAGCGCGAGCGCCTGCGGGCTGTGCAGACCCCGCAGACATTTTCCGCCGCGCTCATTCGCGACGCGCACGCGCGCTTCGCGCAGAGCGAGCACCGGGCGACGGACGACGCCACGCTTGCGGAGTGGATGGGCCACACGGTGCGCCTGACCGCGGGCGACCCGGAGAACATCAAGCTGACGACGCCGGAGGACATGCTGCTCGCCACGCAGGTCATCCGCCGCCGCTCAGGACTTTCAGGGGAGGAATCCACCATGCGCATCGGACATGGATACGACGTACACCGGCTTGTCGAAAACCGGGCGCTGATACTCTGCGGCGTCCATGTACCCTACACGCTGGGCCTGCTGGGCCACAGCGACGCGGACGTGGCGCTGCACGCGCTGATGGATGCGCTGCTGGGCGCGGCGGCGCTGGGCGACATCGGCCGCCACTTTCCGGACACCGACCCCGCCTACGCGGGCGCGGATTCCGGCAAGCTGCTCGATCACGTGGTAGCGCTGCTTGACGGCAAGGGCTACACCGTGGAAAACGTGGACATCACCATCATCTGCCAGCGCCCGAAGCTCAAGGACTACATCGAAACCATGCGCCAAAACGTCGCCGCGCACCTGCATGTGGACACCGACTGTGTGAACGTGAAGGCAACCACCACCGAAAAACTCGGCTTTGAGGGCGAAGGGCTGGGCATCTCCAGCCACGCCGTCGCCTGCATCGCGCGCAAATCCTGAGGAGCAGAATCTTGGCAAAGAAACGGAAAAGAAGAAAAAAGCGCTCCCTGCCCGCCCGGCTGATGAGCCGGTTGCTCTCGGCCGTCGATTGGCTGTGCGAGTCGTTCGCGGCGCTGTGCATGGGGATTTTTCGCGGCGTGTTTTCGCTGATCTGCGGGCTCGTCCGCCTGATCGCCGCGGGCATCTGGCTGCTTGTGCGCCTGCTGATCGCGCCGTTTGCCTATCTTTGGCGCCGCCTGACCAGTAAGTCGCGCCGTGCCGAGCAATGTCACAGCCTGACGGGGAGCGAGTTTGAGGCGTATGTCGCGCTGATCTTGCGGGACAACGGCTTTCGCGATGTCAAAATGACCGGCGGAAGCGGCGATCAGGGCGTGGACATCCTCGCCGAACGAAACGGCAGGCTCTACGCCATCCAGTGCAAGAACTACAAGGGCAGCGTCGGCAACTTTGCCGTGCAGGAGGCCTTTGCCGGCGCGCAGTATTACGGCTGCGACCGCGCCGCCGTCATCTGCCCGGGCACGTTCACCCGCGCCGCCCGGGAACTGGCGCAGAAGACAGGGGTGCTGCTCTGGGACGCCGAGCGCCTGAGCCACATGATGCGCGTCAGCGGGCGCAAGCCCCATCATCGCAAAAGCGCTTGACAAACAGGCGTTTCTCGGGTATGATAACGGTGCAACTCGCTGTGATGGGGTTGGCATCCCGGAGCGATGCGCTCAAAAGCATAAACGAGTGGACGTGCCAACGGGCGCGCCAACAAGGGTGGAACCGCGGAAGATCCTCTTTCGTCCCTTGAATCCCAGTAAAGAACGGATTCGGGGCGGGTCTTTACGCGGTTCTTTTGCAAGCATCGGAAGGCTTTTGCCTTCTCTCCCCGAAACGACGACCGACAAAGGAGAGACAGAACCATGGCAAAGGTGCAAAACGACATGATGGACAAGCTGGTCGCCCTGTGCAAGGGCCGCGGCTTCATCTTCCCGGGCAGCGAGATTTACGGCGGCCTGGCCAACAGCTGGGATTACGGCCCGCTGGGCGTTGAATTCAAGAACAACGTCAAGCGCGCATGGTGGAAGAAGTTCGTTCAGGAAAACCGCTACAACGTGGGCCTGGACTGCGCGATTTTGATGAACCGCCAGGTCTGGGTGGCTTCCGGCCACGTGGGCAACTTCAACGATCCGCTGATGGACTGCCGTGCCTGCAAGGCGCGCTTCCGCGCGGACAAGCTCATCGAGGACTGGGCGAAGGCCAATGGCGAGGACATCGAGGCCGACGGCTGGAGCAACGAGCAGCTCGAGGCGTTCATTGAGGAAAAGCAGATCCCCTGCCCCACCTGCGGCAAGCACGATTTCACGGGCATCCGCAAGTTCAACATGATGTTCAAGACGCATCAGGGCGTGACCGAGGACGCGAGCAACGAGATCTATCTGCGCCCGGAGACCGCGCAGGGCATCTTCGTCAACTTCCCGAACGTAGCGCGCACCACGCGCCGCAAGCTGCCCTTCGGCGTCTGCCAGATCGGCAAGAGCTTCCGCAACGAGATCACGCCGGGCAACTTCATCTTCCGCATCCGCGAGTTCGAGCAGATGGAGCTGGAGTTCTTCTGCATGCCGGGCACGGACCTCGAGTGGTTCGCCTACTGGCGCAGCTACTGCCGCGACTGGCTGCTGGGCCTGGGCATCAGCGAGGAGCACCTGCGCCTGCGCGACCACAAGCCCGAGGAGCTGGCGCACTACTCGAAGGCCACGACGGACTTTGAATACCTGTTCCCGTTCGGCTGGGGCGAGCTCTGGGGCGTAGCCGACCGCACGGACTTCGACCTCAAGGCTCACCAGACGACCTCCGGCAAGAGCATGGAATACCTCAACCCGACCACCGGCGAAAAGGTGATCCCGTACGTCATCGAGCCGTCGCTGGGCGCGGACCGCGCGGCGCTGGCGTTCCTGTGCGAAGCGTATGAGGAGCAGCAGCTCGAGGGTGGCGACATGCGCGTAGTGATGCACCTGCATCCGGCGCTGGCGCCCTACAAGTGCGCGGTGCTTCCGCTGCAAAAGAACAAGCTGGGCGACCTGGCCACCGAAGTCTATGACAAGCTCAGCAAGCACTTCATGGTCGATTACGACGAGACCGGCTCCATCGGCAAGCGCTACCGCCGCCAGGACGAGATCGGCACGCCGTACTGCGTGACCGTCGATTTTGACACGCAGGAGACCGGCATGGTCACCGTGCGCGACCGCGACACCATGGCGCAGGAGTCGGTGCACGTGGACGATCTGGTCGCCTACATTCAGAAGAAGATCGAGTATTGATTCACACGGGGGGAAACCGTCCAAAGATTCGGGCGAGTCACGGCGCGCCCGGGGCGGTTTCTCCCCGTTTTTCTATTTATTTTCCAAAAATGGGCGATTGGCGCGAAGCGAAGAGGGGACCGGAGCCGGGCGCGCCCAGTGGGCGATACAGCCCGGCGGAGCGTCGGGAATCGCAAGGAGTGCCACACCTGGCACGACTATGCGAGTTCCCCGGATACCGAAGCCGGGCGCGCCCAGTGGGCGATACAGCCCGGCGGAGCGTCGGGAATCGCAAGGAGTGCCACGTGCGGCACGACTATGCGAGTTCCCCGGATACCGGAGCCGGGCGCGCCCAGTGGGCGATACAGCCCGGCGGAGCGTCGGGAATCGCAAGGAGCGTTGTTTGTGGCGGCTCCATGCAGCTTTTCTTGTATGACCCGTTTCAATCGTAGGCGGCTTTGCCGCCTGCTCTGAAACTTGCTTTTTCTTGTTTGGGGATACGACGGGGCTGCCGCCCCGAACCCCGCCCGAGGGACTTTTGCCCCTCGGACTCCCCATCCTCGCTTCGCGCGCTTGACCGCCACATCAGTTCTTTCAATCTCAGGAGGCCCCATGTTTGAAACCCTGCTACGCGACCTGACCCTTCTCATGGCCCAAGTGCATGACACCCTCATGCACCTCAACGACAGCTTTGAGCTCGCACTCACGGACAAGACCCTCCACTTCATCATCATGGCCCTACTGGGCATGTTCCTCTTTTTTGTCGTGCATTTTCTCTTCAAGCGCCTTGCGCGCTTCTCCATC
>CALVTV010000215.1 GCA_944363005.1 uncultured Clostridia bacterium
TGCTCTTCCCGGGCGAGGTGGGGCTCGAGCATCAGGCCAATGAGAGCATCGACTTGGCGAACTTTGCGCGCGCGGCACGGATCTACGCTTACGCCATCGTCGCGCTCTGCGGCTGATCTTAAAGCCAGGTAGCTTGAAACCGCCGCGAAGCGAGAATGGGGAGTCTGAGGGGCGAAGATCCGGGGAACTCGCATAGTCGCGCCGCTTGCGGCGCTCCTTGCGATTCCCGACGCTCCGCCGGGCTGTTTCGCCCACAGGGCGCGCCCGGCTCCGGTCCCCTCAGGCGGGGGGGCAGGGCAGCCGCCCCGCAGTAACCCCAAAAGGAAAGCGAGTTTCAGAGCAGGCGGCGAAGCCGCCTACGATTGAAACGGGTTGTATAGGCAAAGCCGCAAACGGGCGCCGCCCCGAACTTCAACAGAATCGAAAGACCGCATGCCCCCAAATCGGGTGCGCGGTCTTTTTCGCATGGGTTTCGCATAGCAATCGCGGGAGGGGGGATCAGCATGCGTCGGATGCTGTATGTCCAGAGCCGAACGCCGGGTGCGCTCGTGATCAATGGACAGTTTTGTGGGCCGCTGGAGGGGATGGGGCAGGCCTTTCCGGCGGATATGAACGCCGAAATTTACATGCAACACTTCCCGTTTTCCCGGGAAGCGCCGCCGTTGACCGTCGCTTTGCAGCTCACAAATGGGCAAATCACGCGGCTTGAACCGCAAGACGGCGCGTATGCGTTGCTCTGGCCGGATGGCATCATTCAACTCGAACTCATGCCTCTGGCCGCGCAGACGGCGGCGGACGATGCGCAGGAACAGGCCGCCGCGGGCGTGCTGCTGCGCTATCTGAGCGGACGGCTGGCGGGCGACGCGCAGGCGGCAACGCTGCTCATGCGCGCGCAGGATGCGCCGGATTTGACCGGCTATGAGGCTGTGGTGCCGCTGCGCTTTGCGCCCGTCAACGCTCCGGATCGCTTTGACGAGCGCGCGGGCCTCTTGCATCGCCTCGCTCCGAACATGGCGAGGGTCGATGCCGCGCTGGCGGCGACCGTGCCCGTGGGTCAGGGACGGCGCCTGATTGAACGCATCGAGATCATGCGGACGTAACCCCGCGCCGCACTTGCAATTTCGTCCGCCAGCGGGTATAATGAAGCGTATCACGGTGCGCTTCGGCGCGGACAGGAGGTTTTTCACATGACCCCGGAAGAGATGGAAGAGCGCGATATCGTCGAGTTCACGGACGAACAGGGCAATACGCTGCTGCTCGAGGTGATGGACTATTTCTTCTACAACGGCGAGGAGTTTGCCGCGCTGTGCGACGCGAAGGAAGAGGCAGCGGACGACGATCACGATGACGACCCGGTGTACATCATGAAGATCAACAGCTTCACCGACGAAAACGGTGAGGAAATGGAAGAGTTTGTCCCGCCGGATGAGGCGCTGATGGAAAAGCTGATCGCGGTCGTGCGCACGCGCTTTGCCGAGGACGCCGACGATGAGGACGATGAGGAGTAAATCACGCGAAAGGGACGCTTTTTAGTCTGCGTTGTTTGACGCAAGGGCGTGGATTGCCCGGCCATGCAGGGCCGGTTGCCGCAGGCGGGGAATCTCCCCGCTTTCTTTCGTTCGGACGGGAGGGTGAAGAATGAACGATCTGCTCCGGCTCAAAATCGAAAAATTGCCCACCTGCCCAGGCTGTTACCTGATGAAGAGCGAGGGGCGGATCATTTACGTGGGCAAGGCGGTCAACCTCAAAAACCGCGTCAGCCAGTATTTCCACGCCTCGCGCGAGCACACGGTCAAGGTGCGCGCCATGGTCGAGCATATCGATGACTTTGATATCGTGCTCTGCGACACGAACCTGGAAGCGCTCATTTTGGAATGCAACCTCATCAAGCTGCATCGCCCGCAGTACAACATCCTGCTCAAGGACGACAAGCACTACCCGTATCTGCGCATCGACGTTGCGCAGGATTACCCGCGCGTGGAGCTGGTGCGCCGCGTGCAGAAGGACAAGGCGCGCTACTTCGGGCCGTATATGGGCGCGACGGGCGTGCGCGAGGTGCTTGACGTGCTGCGCGGCCTGTTTCCGCTGCGCACATGCAGCCAGGTCATCCGCCCCGGCATGCACAAGCGCCCCTGCCTGCATCATCAGGTGGGCGAGTGCCTGGCGCCCTGCGCGGGCCTGACCACGCCGGAGGAATACGGCAAGGTTGTGCAGGAGGTCATCGACTTTCTCGGCGGCAAGAGCGAGGCCGTCGTGGACAGGCTCACCCGCGAGATGACGCAGGCCGCGCGCGAGATGCGCTTTGAGCAGGCGGCGATGCTGCGCGACCGGATTGCGGACGTGCAGAAGCTGATGGAGCGCCAGAAGGCGATCAACGTGCGCGGCGGGGATCAGGACATCCTCGCCAGCGTGAGCGACGGCATCGATGCGATGGTGGAGGTCGTGTATGTGCGCGGCGGGCACATGATCGGCGCGGAAAACTACGCGCTCGAGGGCGCGGGCGATCAGACCTGCGCGCAGGTGCTCGGGGAGTTCATCGTTCAGTTTTACGACGACGGGCGCGCGCCGGCCGGCGAGATCCTCTGCCTCGAATTGCCGGAGCAGGCGGAGGACATCGAAAGTCTGCTCACCGCGCGGCGCGAAGGCCGCAAGGTCACGCTGCGCGAACCGCAGCGCGGCACGAAGCATCAGTTGGTGGAACTGGCGGTGCGCAATGCCCGCGACGCGCTGGCCAAGCGCAACGCCCACCTCTCCCGCCATCATGAGCGGACCGTCGGCGCCTGCGAAGCGCTTGCCCATGCCGTCGGCATGCAGCAGGTTCCGCGGCGCATCGAGGGCTACGACATCTCCAACACGCAGGGCGTGCTCTCCGTGGCGAGCATGGTCGTGGCCATCGACGGCGAGGCCGCGCACAAGGAATACCGGCATTTCCGCATCAAGACCGTCGAGGGCGCCAACGACTTCGCCTCCATGAACGAGGTGCTCACCCGCCGCCTGACGCGCGCCCGCCAGGAGCGCGAGGCGCTGATGGCGCAAGGGCGGCTGAATCCGGACGGCACGCTCCCCGAGGGCGCGCCGCCGCTGACGGGTTTTGCCGACCTGCCGGATCTGATCCTCATCGACGGCGGCCCCCAGCAGCTGCGCTTTGCGCGCGAGGCCATGCTCGCCGTGGGCTACAACATCCCGATCTTCGGCCTGGCCAAGCGGCTGGAGGAGATCTTCCTGCCGGATCAGGAAGAGAGCATCCTGCTTGACCGCAAGTCGCCCGCGCTGCACCTCATCCAGCGCATCCGCGACGAGGCGCACCGCTTCGGCATCACCCATCACCGCAAACTGCGCCAGCAGGCGGGCATGCACTCCTCCCTGGAGGATATCCCGGGCATTGGCCCGGCCCGTCGCCGCGCGCTGCTTGCGCACTTTAAGACGATCGCCGCCATCGCCGCGGCGACGCCCGAGGCGCTTGGCGAAGTAGAGGGCATCGGCCCGGCGCAGGCGCGGACGATCTATGCGCATTACCACAAGGAGGAACGAGGCGATGGAGAGACTGGCGGCGTTTGAAGCCATGCTTGCCGCCGTGCGCGCGGAGTACGCGCAGACGGCGCAGAAGATGGGCGAGCTCAAGGCGCAGGGGCGCGAGAAGTCCGCGACCTATCGCCAGTTGATGGCGCGCAAGCTTCAGCTCGCCCAGATGATCGAGATGTATAGGGAGTACGGCCTCATCGAGGGATAAACGCGGAGGAGGGACCGCCATGTTGGCCAGCGTCAGCAGCCTGGGGCTGATGGGCATCGAGGGGTATCAGGTCACGGTGGAGGCGTATGCCGCCGACGGTATGCCGATGTTCGAGGTGGTCGGCCTGCCGGACGCCGCCGTCAAGGAGAGCCGTGAGCGCGTGCGCGCGGCGATGGCTTCCTGCGGCCTGAGCTTCCCGGTGGCGCGGCTGACGGGCAACCTTGCACCGGCGGACGTGCGCAAGGAAGGCCCCGCGTACGATTTGCCCATCGCGATGGCGATTCTGTGCGCCGGGGGCACGGTCGATGCCGGGCGGCTTGGGGGCTTGGCGGTGGTGGGGGAGCTTTCGCTCTCCGGGGACGTGATGCCGGTGCGCGGCGCACTGTCCATGGCCATTGCGGCGCGGGCGTGCGGCCTCAAGGCGTTGCTCTTGCCGGCAGACAATGCGCGCGAGGCGGCCTGCGTGGAGGGGCTGCGCGTGCTGGGCGTGCACAACCTGCGGGAGGTGCTCGCGTTTTTGCGCGGCGAAGCGGAAATTGAGCCGCAGGTCTGCACACCCTACGCCGCGATGCTTCGGGATCGCGTGACGCGGCACGACTTTGCCGACGTGCGCGGACAGAAGAGCGCCAAGCGTGCGCTGGAAATTGCGGCGGCCGGCGGGCACAACGCGCTGATGATCGGCCCGCCGGGCAGCGGCAAGACGATGATGGCGCGCTGTCTGCCGGGCATTTTGCCGGACATGACGCTGGAAGAGGCGCTGGAGGTCACGCGCATCCACAGCGCGGCGGGAGCGTTGCCGCCGGACAGCGGGCTGCTGTTGGAGCGGCCGTTCCGCGCGCCGCACCACACGGCCAGCGCTGTGGCGCTTGTGGGTGGCGGGAGCAAGGCACGCCCGGGCGAAATCAGCCTGGCGCACCACGGCGTGCTGTTCCTGGACGAGCTGCCCGAATACAACCGGCAGGCGCTGGAGGCGATGCGCCAACCGCTGGAGGACGGCTTTGTGAGCGTGGTGCGCGTGAACGCACAGGCGCGCTATCCCGCCCGCGCGATGCTCGTGGCGGCGATGAACCCCTGTCCCTGCGGCAACTACGGCAGTCGCACCCAGACCTGCCGCTGCAAGCCCGGGGAGATAGCGCGCTATCTGGGGCGCATTTCCGGGCCGCTGCTCGATCGGATCGACATGCAGCTGGAGGTCGCCGCCGTGCCCGTGCGCGAGATCACGTCGGGCGCGCCGGAAGAACCCTCTTCGGTCATCCGCGAGCGCGTGCAGGCGGCCCGGGAGCGCCAGCGCGTCCGGTATGCCGGGGAAGGCGTGAACTGCAATGCGGAGCTCTCGGCCCGGCAGGTGAGCCGCTACTGCGCGCTTGATGCGGGCTGTCAGGCGCTCATCGAGCGCGCGTGCGAGAAATACCACCTCTCCATGCGCGCGGTCAGCCGCACGCTCAAGGTCGCGCGCACCATCGCGGACCTGGCGGGCGAAGCGCAGATCGGCCGGGCGCACGTTCTGGAGGCGCTTAGTTACCGCAACCTGGAGGGCGGCTATTTTAAATGACTTGTCGCGCGTTCAGGTTTTTGGGTATAATCAGACAATGCGCCGCGCGAATGCGGCAATCAAGCGAGAGAACCGAGGTCTTTTGCATGGTAGAAAAACGGGAAATCTGGTTTACGCCGGCAGGCGCGACCCGCGGACTGCACATCTATCTGCCCGATGGATATCAGGAAAGCGAAGAGCGTTACCCGGTGATGTACTTCTTTGACGGGCACAACCTCTTCTTTGACGAAGACGCCACCTACGGCAAGAGCTGGGGGCTCAAGGCGTTTCTCGACGGCTGGTCAAAGCCCCTGATCGTCGTGGGCCTGGAGTGCAGCCACGAGGGCGACCAGCGGCTCACGGAGTACTGCCCGTATCACTTCACCAAGGGCTTCCTGGGCGAAATCGACGGCACGGGCGACGCGACGCTCCGTTTCATGATCGGGGAGCTCAAGCCGATGATCGATCGCGAATACCGCACGATGCCCTTTCGCGAGTGCACGGCCATCGGCGGTTCGAGCATGGGCGGGCTGATGAGCCTGTATGGCGTGATCCGCTACAACCGGTGGTTCTCGAAGGCGGCATGCCTGTCGAGCACCATCGGGCCGTGCATGGAGGACTTCCGGGCGGACATCGCCGCCTGTGACATCTCGCCGGACACGCGCGTGTATCTGTCCTGGGGAAGCGAGGAGGGCGGCGGCTCCAAGCGGTATCCCCGCAAGGACAACGACGATATCATGTCCCGGCGCAACAGCGAACTGGCGGGCCTGCTCGAGAAAAAGGGCGCGACCACGCGACTGTACGGCCAGCCGGGCGGACGGCATTGCGAGGCCGACTGGGAGAAGCAGGTGCCCCGGTTCATGAACTTCCTGTGGCTGAACGCATGACGGCGCAACAGGTACGCGCGCTGGCGCTAGATCAGTGCGCCCGCTATCCGGGCCTGGAGCCGCAGGATCTGGTCAAGGCGCTTTATCAGGCCGTGCTCGGCTGCGGGCACATGGTCAAAGACGAGGCGCAGGCGCTTGCAGGGCTTAAGAAGGAAGCGGCTTGCGTTGGGGCGAAGCCGGGCGAGGCGGTCGAACCGCTTGGAGCGGCCTATTGCCGGGTGCATCTGGCGCCGTATGCGCAAAGCGGCGCATCGCTGGCTACGCTGGCGCGGCTGTTTGCGCTCAGCGCGCAAGACGGTGCGCAGTCCGAGGAACTGGCAGGGGCGCTTGAACACCTGGTGGCGCTGGCTGAAGCGTTGCCCGTGGACGCGGCGCGGCTTCGGGCCTACGTGGCGGATTACCTGGCGGCGGGTTGCCCGGCTGTGCATCACAGCAAGGCCTTTCGCGCGCGCTATGCCCCGGCCTATCGCGTGGTGGCGGCGCGCTATGCGGCGTGCCTGCCGCTGTTTCGGCAGATCGACGACTGCCTGCGCGAGCAGCAGCGGGCGATTGTGGCCATCGACGGCATGAGCGGCAGCGGGAAATCGACGCTGGCTGCGCTGCTTGCGCAGGTGTACGACGCGTCGGTCGTGCACATGGACGACTTCTTTTTGCAGCCGCATCAGCGCACACCGGAGCGTTACCGGACGCCTGGCGGCAACGTCGATCACGAGCGGTTTGCGCAGGAGGTGCTGGCGCCGCTTTTGCGCGGCGAGGCGTTCACCTACCGCCCCTTTGACTGCCACCGGATGGCGTTTGGCGCGCCGGTTTCGGTTTCGCCTGGCCGCGTCTTCATCATCGAAGGCTCTTACAGCCTGCACCCGGCGCTTGAACAGGCGATGGACGTGCGGGTGTTTTTGCGCGTGGACCCGGCGTTGCAGCGCGCGCGCATCCGCCTGCGCAATGGCGAGGCGATGCTTGAGCGATTTGAAACCACGTGGATTCCGCTGGAAAACCGCTATATCGAGGCCACGCATCTGGACGCGCGCTGCGGCTTGCGCGGCGATGTGGCGGCGGACGGGCGGATTGAATGGGAGGAAAGACCATGAATCTCGTCGTCATCGACGGCCAGGGCGGCCGCATGGGCAGCCAGATCATCGAGGGCGTGCGCGCAGCGGGCTTCGCCTGCGACATCACCGCCATCGGCACGAACGTGCTGGCGACCAGCGCCATGCTCAAGGCGGGCGCGGATCGCGGCGCGACGGGCGAAAACCCGGTCGTCGTCGCCTGCCGCGATGCGCAGGTGATCGTAGGCCCCATCGGCATTCTCGCGGCGGATTCGCTGCTGGGCGAGGTCACGCCCGCGATGGCCGTTGCCGTGGGCCAAAGCCGCGCCGTCAAGCTGCTCCTGCCGGTCAACCAGTGCCGCAACCTTGTCGTGGGCACCCAGCAGCTCACGCTCTCTCAGCTGGTGGCGCAGGCCGTCGCCCAGCTTCGCCAGATGAGCGAAATAGACAGCTAACCTCCGGTCAAGCCGGTTTTATACATTCCAAATCCGAACGTGGCGATTGACCGCAATCGGGAGAACGGACAACTCTTCGGTGTTTCCGCGCCTCCAGATGGTCAAGCCGCACGTTCCCTCTCTCAATCGCGCCATGAAGGCGTCTTGCCCGCCCCAGGCGGAAAAGAAAGCGAAAAGGAGAGAAAAACCCATGAACTCTGTCAAATCCCGCGTTTACCTGCTCGTCATGAGCGCCATCTGCCTGGCGCTTTGCCTGGTGCTGCCCTTTCTGACCGGTCAGATTCCGCAAATCGGCAGCGCGCTTTCCCCGATGCACATTCCTGTACTGCTCTGCGGTTTTTTGTGCGGCCCCGTGTATGCGGGCGTGGTCGGCGCGGTGGCGCCCCTGCTGCGCTTTGCGCTCTTTGGCATGCCGCCGCTGTTCCCGACCGGCGTGGCCATGTGCTTTGAGCTGGCTGCCTACGGCCTGATCGCCGGCGCGCTGTATCGCCGCCTGCCCGCGTCCCGCGCATCGATCTACGCCGCGCTCATCGTGGCCATGCTCGGCGGCCGCGTCGTCTGGGGCGTGGTGCGCGTGCTGCTCTCCGGCGTCAGCGGCTCCGCATTCACGTGGGCGGCGTTCATGTCCGGCGCGTTTTTCAACGCCGTGCCCGGCATCATCGTGCACATCGTGCTCATCCCCGTGATCGTCATGGCGCTCGAGCGCGCCGTGCCCAGCCTCAGGCACGCGAAAGCGGCTTAAAACGCGCTCCTTTGCTCTGCACCGCATTCCCCAAGGGAATGCGGCTTGTTTTTTGGGCGGGGGGCCAAAGGTTGACAAACCAGGCGTTTGCCGTATAATGAAGGCGATGGAAGGGGGCGGTTTCGTGCGCGAACACGACGCGATGGCGGTGTTGGTCAGCGTGTCCGGCCTGACGTATGCCCGCCGGGAGATGGCGCTGCGCGCCGCAGGAAGCGCGCTTGCCATCCTGGAAAATCCCCGCGAGTTTGCCGCTCAGTTGGGCGAGGCGGGCGTGGCCGCTGTGCGCCGGACGATGCGCGAAGGCGTGCGTTCGCTGGAGGATGCCGGGCGGCAGGGCGTGCGCTGGGTGGTGCGCGGGGAGGAGGGCTATCCGCCGGGACTCATGCAGATTGCGCATCCGCCGCACCTGCTCTTCATCCGGGGCGAGGCGAATCTGCTCGATCCGTTTCCGTTTGCCATCGTGGGCACGCGCCGTGCCAGCGACTACGGCCTGCGGCAGACGCGAAAGATTGCCCGCGAACTGGCGCAGGCGGGGCTGTGCATCGTCTCCGGGCTTGCGCTTGGAATCGATGCGGCGGCTCATCGCGGTGCGCTGGAGGCAGAAGGGCGCACTGTCGCCGTGCTGGGCGGCGGACTGAACCGCATGTATCCGGCGCAAAACGAGCCGCTCATGCGCGAGATTGTCGAGCGTGGCGGAAGCGTGGTCACGGAATACCCGCCGGATGAAAAACCGGCGCGATACAATTTTCTGCACAGGAACCGGATCATCGCCGGGCTTTCGCAGGGCGTGCTCGTCACCGAGGGCGCCAGGCGCTCCGGCGCGCTGCGCACCGTCGAGGATGCGCTTGCCTGCGGCCGCGAGGTCTTTGCCTTGCCGGGCCGGGTGGACAGCATCGGCTCGCAACTGCCGCATATGCTGTTGGCGGAAGGCGCGCATCTGGCGACCTGCGCGCAGGATATCCTGGATGCGTTTGCGCTGGGCGAAACGGGCGTTCGCGAGCCGGTGAAACCGCAAACCGCGCCGGCCATGCCCCGGGGATT
>CALVTV010000216.1 GCA_944363005.1 uncultured Clostridia bacterium
GCCGAGCAGATCGACGGCATCGTGGCGGATGGTCTGAAGGTGGATGTCACCGGTCCGGCCGTGGGCTTCCTGGGCCATCGCGGCTCCATTCCTTCCGGCGTGGCGCTGCCGGAGGCGAATGCTGTGCTGGCCGACGCGCCGGAGCGGGGCTACGTGTTCAAGGCGGACACGGTTGAAGAGCTGGCGGCGCTCATCGGCGTGGATGCTACGGCGCTGAGCGAGACCGTTGCGGCCCACAACGGCTATTGCGAAGCGGGCGTGGATGAGGAATTCGGCAAGGACGCTTCGCTGCTGGATGCCATCGGTGAGGGCCCGTATTACGCCATCAAGATGGCCAGCTACAGCTACAACACCGTCGCCGGCCTGGACATCAACGAGCAGTTCCAGGTGCTGGACACCGACGGCGAGCCGATTTCCGGCCTCTTCGCCGTGGGTAGCGACAGCGCGGGCGTGCTCTTCACGGAGAAGAAGCCGTACGTCACCTTCGGCGGTGCGAACAACGGCTGGGCGCTGACCTCGGCCTATGTCGGTGGCGAGATCATCGCGAACATGCTGAAGTAACCTGCGCTCTGGCCGTGTGCGCCAGGGACGAATACAGGCCGCTGCAACCCTGGGTTGCGGCGGCCCTTTTGCGTTATGCCGGGAAAAAAAGAGGTACTCGGGCTTGTGATACTTCGAAAACTCGGGAGGTGAGGAAGGGCTAGGCGTATCGCTTACGGCAAGACTGCGGAAGTTTTGCGGACTTTCAACGCCTTTTCTCTCTTCGCGCGGTCAATCAAATAGCAAAACGCCTTTCCCTGCGCACAGTGTAGTGCGGGGAAAGGCGTTTTTTTAATATGGGGACAAGCTGTGCGGTTTAATGGATGCAGGAAAGGTCATTGGGCTTCCTGAATGACGGGCAATTCGCCGTTCAGCGTGACGGTAAAGCCCAGGTTGTAAAGCATGGAGGCGTTCAGGTACGCTTCTCCGCTGTAGACGTAGACCATGTTTTGCGCGTCGGCCAGGTAGATTGTCCCATCCGCAGAGCCCATGGCCGCTTCACTCAGGCCGTCCTGCCCGTCGGTCATCAGCGCGATTTCGCGCCCGTCCGTCTCGCGCAGCAGCTGCCAGCTTCCGGCGGCATAGGTGCTCTCGTAGTCAAACCAAGCGCTCACGCCGCAGAGCGGATAGAGCAGCTCTCCCTGTTCGTCGCGGCCGAGGATCAGCGTCGTGCGTCGTTGTCCGACTTGCAGCGTCACTTCCTCCATGTCAAAGGGGGCCGAGGCGATGTCCGGCGTCGGCGTCACCACAGGCGTGGGGATGGGCGTCGGGGTGGGAATGGGCGTTGGCGTGGGTTTGGCAACCACATCTTCGCTGAACATCCGCCCGATCGTCTCCGGGCCGACCTTGCCGTCGATCTTGGCCAGCTTGTGCGCTCGCTGGAATTCGTAGACCGCCGAGCGCGTGCCCAGGCCGAATATGCCGTCCAGTTCCCCCAAATAGTAGCCCAGCTGCGCCAGTCTGCGCTGCACGATGAGCACATCTTCGCCCTCCTTGCCGCGCATCAGGATGCGCTCGCCCAGCCCAGCTGCGTCCATCTCCTCCTGCGTGATCTCCTCCGTCCAGGCTTCGCCGGGCGTCGCCTCCTGCGGAGCAGGGCTGGGCGAAGGGGTGGCCGTGACGCTTGGGGTTGACGTGACTTGCACGCCGAGCCGCGCCGGCGTCTCCTCCGCCGCGGCCAGGGAACCCATCATCAGCAGCGCCAAAGCGGCTGATGCCCACATCCTTTTTTTCATGCTCAATTCCTCCATGCCGCGTGCGGGGTTTGTCCCCGGCGGACCTTCACTTCTATCTTATATAAAGAAACGATCCAACATGCCACTTTCATGCATGTGAAAGCCATGCAAACCGCAATTTAGCGCACCTTCCACGTTTTGGAGTGTGTCGTCAATGAACAGTGTTCGCGCGGGCTCCAGGCCGCAGCTGTCGATCAGTTCCCGGTAGATCGCCTCTTCCGGCTTGAGGTGGTGGCACTGGAAGGAGATACAGCCGCCGTCAAAGGATTGAAAGAGGTCGGCAAACTTCTCCCGCAGGCGCGCATAGCCCTCGCGCGGGTAATTGGAGAGCAGGTAGAGCCGCTTGCCCGCGCGGCGGCAACGGCGCACGGCACGCCATCCCTCCTCGATCGGCGTTTTGAGCTCAATCCAGCCGTAGAGCGCGTGCAGATAATCCGCCTCGCGTCCGCCTGTTTGCCGGGCAAGGCGGGCGGCGGCCTCCTCATAGGTCAGGGTGCCGCGGTCAAAATCCGCCCAGTACGGCCCGTGGAACACGTGCTCAAGCATGTGGCGCTGCATGGCGGCATCGCCGGGGAAGAGCTGCTGCACGAAGCCGTCGGGTGCAAAGCGGATGAGCACATTGCCGATATCAAAGACGACAGCATCCACCTTGTGCCAGGGCATGGTGTCGTAGGCGAGATCAAAACGGGTTGCGTTTGGCATGGTTTCCTCCGTCATGGGTGTGATGCTATATACTTCTCGCCCGGCCGTGCGATTTCCTGCATGCGGGGGCAAAGGAAAAGCTCCCGCGCGGGCGGGAGCTTGTGGGGTAGCGTTACGCCATGAGCGCCTTGCAGGCGTCCACCAGCGCGGCGTTCTCGGCGGCGGAGTCCGCAGGGTTCGCGGCGTTGGTGTTGACGTAGAGCTTGATCTTGGGCTCGGTGCCGGAGGGACGGATGCAGACCCAGGCGTCGTCCTCGAGCTCGAAGTAGAGCACGTCGGATTTGGGCAGGCCCGCGGGGGTCACGGTGCCGTCGGCGGCGGTACGGGTGCCGGCGAGGAAGTCGCGCACGGCGAGGACCTTCTTGCCGGCGAGTGCGGTGGGCGCGTCGGTGCGCAGGCTCTTCATGATGCTCTGCATCTTGGCGACGCCGTCCTTGCCCGGCAGCGTGACGGAGACGACCTTCTCGACGTAATAGCCGTAGGTCTTGTAGATCTCCTGAAGGATGTCGTAGAGCGTCTTGCCCTGCGTCTTGGCCCAGGCGGCCGCCTCCGCGATGAGCAGCGAGGCGTTCACGCCGTCCTTGTCGCGCACGAACGTAGAGGAGAGGAAGCCATAGCTCTCCTCAAAGCCGAAGACAAACGTGTGGTCGCCCTTGTCCTCAAACTGCTGGATCTTTTCGGCAATCCACTTGAAGCCGGTCAGCGTGTCAAAGCAGGTCAGGCCATAGCTCGCGGCGATCTTGCGCGCCAGCTCGGTGGAGACCACGGACTTGACTACCGCGCCGTTGGCGGGCAGCGTGCCGAGCGCCTTGCGGCTCTTGAGGATGTAGTACAGCAGCGTGCAGCCGATCTGGTTGCCCGTCATCAGGTAATACTTGCCCTCGTCGTCCTTGACGGCGATGCCCACGCGGTCGCAATCCGGGTCGGTGCCGAAGATGCAGTCCGCACCGACCTCGTCGGCCAGCTTCATGGCCAGGGTGAAAGCCGCAGGGTCTTCCGGATTGGGCACCTTGATGGTGGAGAAGTTCGGGTCCGGCAGCTCCTGTTCCTTGACGATATAGACGTTCTCAATGCCGATTTCCGCGAGAATGCGGCGCACCGGCTTGTTGCCGGAGCCATGCAGCGGCGTGTAGACGATCTTGAGTTCCTTGCCCGCGGTCTTCATCAGCTCCGGCTGCACGGAGAGCGTCTTGACGTCGGCGATGTAGTCGTCGTCGATCTCCTTGCGGCCGATGATCTGAAGCAGACCCGCTTCGCGCGCGGCGGCCTCGTCCATCTCCACCGCGTCCTGATAGCGGTTCTTGCGGATGAGCGCGAGCACCTGGTCGGCGTACTCCGGCGGCATCTGCGCGCCGTCCTCCCAGTAGACCTTGTAGCCGTTGTACTGCGGCGGGTTGTGGCTGGCGGTGATGACGATGCCCGCGATGGCATGCAGGTGGCGCACGGCATAGGAGAGCACCGGCACCGGGCGCAGCTCGTCAAAGAGGTAGACGTGAATGCCCTCGTGGGCCAGCACCAGCGCGGAAGCCTTTGCAAATTCCGGGCTCATGCGCCGGGAGTCGTAGGCGATGACCACGCCGCGCTTGGCGTACTCGGGGTTCTGGCTGTTGATGTAGTCGGCAAAGCCCTTGGTCGCCCGGCGCACGTTGTACAGGTTCATGCGGTTGGTACCGGCGCCCAGCACGCCGCGCATACCGGCCGTACCGAAGGACAGTTCCGTATAAAAGCGGTCCTCGATTTCCTTTTCATTGCCCTCGAGCGCTTTGAGTTCATCAACGGTCGCCTGATCGTTGGCAAAGTCGCGCAACCAGGCCTCGTATTGATCACGATACGTCATGACACATAACCTCCGTCTATTTGAGATTGGCTTTTCGATTTTCTGTTTCCATTATAATGCAAATCGCCTTGTTTTGAAAGAGGATTTTGAACACTTGTGTTGTTTTTTGCTAGGTTCGCTCTTGTTCGGCGGGAAAAAGGTGTGTATAATAAAATGAAGTTGCAAAGCAGGCCCGCTTTCGGGCCGGATGGAGGGTAAGTCAAATGAAGACGAATTGGGATCTTTCCGTATTTTACAAGGGCATGGATGACCCGGCGTTTGCCGCCGATTTGCAGGCGCTGCCCGGGCGCATTGATGCGCTGACGGCTTTGATCGATGCGCCGCAGGCTGACGACGGCAAAAAGGTGCGCGAGATCGTTGAGGAGCTTGAGCGCCTGAGCGTGTTCTGCGAGCCGCTGTACATGATGGTCATGCTCACGCTGTCCACGGACGCGCAGCAGCCGCAGGCGGATGCCGCGCAGACGCCGCTCAACCGCGCATCCATGGCGATGGCCCAGGCGGAGAGCCGCTTCTCGCGCTACCTGGCCTCTCTGCCCGATCTGGATGCGATCATCGAGGGGGATGAAGTGCTGCGCGCGCGTGGGTTTGTGCTGCGCGAGTACGCGCAAAAGGCTCGCCACCAGATTGACCCGGTGCTCGAAGGCCCGGTGCTCAAGATGCAGCTTTCCGGCGGCAAGGCGCTCTCCGAGCTGCGCGGCAAGCTGGAGGCGACGCTGACCGCCTGCTACCGCGGGGAGGAGACGCCGCTGGCCACCGTGCGCGGCATGGCGTACGACGCCGACGCCTGCGTGCGCCGCGACGCCTACGAGGCCGAAATCGCCTGCTATAAAAAGGTAGAACTGCCGATGAGCGTCTGCCTCAACAGCATCAAGGCGGAAGCCTGCACCATTGCGGGCCTCAAGGGCTACAAGGACGTACTGGACATGACGCTCAGTGAGTCCCGCCTGACGAAGCAGACGCTGGATGCGATGTGGACGGCCATCCGCGAGGCACTGCCTGACTTGCGGGCATACTTCAAGGCCAAGGCGAAGCTGCTCGGGCACAAAAACGGCCTGCCGTTCTACGACCTGTTTGCGCCTGTGGGCGAGAGCACCCGCACTTACACCATCGAGGAAGCGCGCGACATCCTGCTCGACGTGTTCGGCCGCTTCTGCCCGGAGATGGCGCAGATGATGGAAACCGCCTTTGACGAGGGCTGGATCGACGTCTATCCCAAGGTTGGCAAGCGCGGCGGCGCATTCTGCGCGGGTTGTTACGACAAGAACATCAGCCGCGTGATGACCAATTTCACCGGAAGTCTCTCCGACGTGAGCACGCTGGCGCACGAGCTTGGCCACGCGTTCAACAACCGGATGATGACGCGCATGCCGCTTTTGATGACCGAACCGCCGATGCCCCTGGCCGAGACGGCGTCCACGTTCAACGAGACGGTGCTCTCCGCCCAGATGCGCAAGACCGCCAGCCGCGAAGAAGAGCTGATGCTGCTGGACGCGAGCCTGACGGAGAATACGCAGGTCGTCGTGGACATCTATTCCCGCTTCCTGTTTGAGCAGAAGGTCGTGGACGCGCAGGCGGATCACGCGCTGAGCGTCGAGGAGCTCAAGCAGACCATGCTCTGGGCGCAGGAGATGAGCTACGGCGACGGCCTTGACCCCGAGGTGCGCCATCCGTACATGTGGGCCTGCAAGAGCCACTATTATTCCACGGGCCGCCACTTCTACAATTTCCCGTACGCCTTCGGCGGCCTGTTCGCCCGCGGTCTGTACGCGCGCTATGAGCAGGAGGGCGAAGCGTTTGTGCCGGTTTACTGCGACCTGCTCTCCCGCTTTGGCAGCGACACCATCGAAAACATCACCGCCAGTGTGGGCATTGACGTGACTACGCCCGACTTCTGGCGTCAGGCTGTGGGCAGCATTGCGGAGGAAGCCCGCCGCTTTGCGCAGCTCGTCGGCTGAAAGGACAACCTCATGACGCGCCAGGCGGCATGAGAACCATCTTGCAATCCCTCCCCGCTTTATGCTATACTATGCTGTAGCAGCGAGCGGGGAGGGATTCGTGATGGCGCGCGCAAAGGGCATCAAACCCATGGCCCAAAACAGAAAAGCGTTTCACGATTACTTCGTCGAGGAGCGCATCGAATGCGGCATGGAGCTTCGGGGCACCGAGGTCAAGAGCATGCGTCAGGGGCGCATGAACCTCAAGGAAAGCTTTGCGATGGTCAAGGACGGCGAGGTGTTCGTCAGCGGGATGCATATCAGCCCGTATGAGCAGGGCAACATCTTCAATACCGATCCGCTGCGGCCCAAGCGCCTGCTGCTGCACAAGAGCCAGATCCGCCACCTCGCGCAGGAGGCGGGCAAGATGGGCTATTCGCTCATCCCGCTACAGGTCTATCTCAAGGACGGGCGCTTTAAAATGGAGCTTGGCCTTTGCAAGGGCAAAAAGCTGCACGACAAGCGTCAGGACATGGCCGAGCGCGATACCAAGCGCGAGATTCAGCGCGCGTTGCGCTCGAAGAACCGCGGCGAGGACTGATTCCTTGCCAAGCGTCGGCTTGGGGCAGAAGCAACGAAAGCTGCAAACCTTTGCCGGTGATGCGGCCGGCAGCATATCGTTTTTATGGGGGTGTACTGGTTTCGACGGGATTGTGGGCGGTCGGGTAAGCGAGCCGTGGCCCCGGGCCACGCTAAAACCGGGAAATTAAAAATCAACTGACAATAACGATTATTGCCTCGCGGCCTAATTAGGCTGCGCGTCGGCCCAGCGATCCCGCTGCGTTGGAATCCGGCGTCAATTAGCGGGCCATGACCATGCCTAAGCTTTGCCGCATGGCCACATGATGAAGCTACCAAGTCCTTGAGCCTGTCTGCGGGCGCCTGGATGCGGGAAATTGAAATCACAGACTGCGCTCGGAGAAAACCCGTCAGTCGCTTTTTCGGACAGGAGTTCGATTCTCCTCACCTCCACCACAATTTGTCTGAAAACTACTGTTTTCAGACTTTTTTTATTGTCTATTTTCGACATAAAACCGTCTAAAAAGGTAAAAAACAGGGGTCTTTCAACCCCTGTTTTTCCGATTTCTTGCGTTAAAGTGCGCAACAAGAGCGCCTGCGCCCAACAGGTTGATGGCGCGGCGTAGATTGTAGGCGAGGAAGCTGAGGGCGATTTCGGCGCTCACCTTCTCCTTTCCCCGGCAAAGGAAATAGTGTGCGCCGTCATACCACTTTACCGTCCCGAAGGGATGCTCGGCAAGCTCCTTTCTCCGCTGCATGTCCTCCGGGTTGCGCCGGAGGGTGAGCTTTACGCGCGCTTCTTTTTGTTTTC
>CALVTV010000217.1 GCA_944363005.1 uncultured Clostridia bacterium
GTTTCACTTTTTTAAACAAACCCCTTGACCTGTACGCAGCGTATAGGCGTATACTCACCCCATCCCAACAGCCAAGGAGGTATGACCATGCGCATTCAGGAAGCCGCACAAGCCGTAGGCTGCACACAGCGCGCCATCAAATTCTATGAGGAAAAAGGACTCTTGCCCCATGTCGCCCGAGGGGAAAACGGATACCGGGATTACACGGACGAGGACATCCGCCTGCTTCACGAAATCCAGGCTTACCGCAAGCTGGGCATTTGCCTTGCGGACATCCGCGCCCTTTTAAAGGAAAGAGACTTCACCCTGCTTCAGCGGATACTTGAGGAGAAGCGTCGGGAAGCCGCCGAGCATCAGCATGAAATCGATGCGCTGGAGGCGTATCTGACCACGTTGGACTGCAAAGCATTCGACGAAATGATCGACTATTCCTCGCTTTCGCAAGCCATGCGCGATCAGTTGCCCGGTATCTTCGGTCGCTACCTGGCCGCTCATTTTGCGCCATATCTGCAAATCCGCATGGTCACCGACGAACAACGCGACGCATACCGCCGCATACTCGCCTTCTGGGACGATCCGCATCTTCGCTTGCCGCTGTTGTTTCGTATTTCCATGTTTTGCCTCAGCCTTCTCCCCGCCGGAGCGATCAGTGCGGAGCAAATTGACGCGCAGATTCAATCCATGCTTCACCCCACGGAAGAAGCCTATGCAAAAATCCGCGAGCAGACGCGCAGAACTGTGCTCGCCCGCAGGAATCCGCTCGTGCGTTACGCTCCGGGCGAAATCATGAAGCGTCAAATGATGCGCAGGCTCAAGGACTGCGGGTACTACGATGTATTTATTCCGCAGATGAAGCGGCTTTCCCCCAGCTATCGCGCCTATCAAGACGCCCTGACCGCACTCAATGACCGCCTTTGCCAGGACCTGGGCCTGCATTACGATTCGAATTTTAACCTTGTGATGTAAAAGAAAAAGCGTCTGGCTTTCACCAGACGCTTTGCTTTTTAAAATTACTCACCCAGCGTGATCTCGTTCACCCACTGCTGATAGAGACCCTCTTCGTTGATCTGATCGATCAGCTCCTGAATCTTCGCGGTCAGCGCATCCTCGCCCTTGACGCTGGCGATGTAGTTGCCGCCCTCAAAGTCGAAAGCGACTTCCGCCACTTCCAGATCGTCGTTCTCCGCAAGCACGCTGTCGTACACCGTCTTGGGCACGGCCAGCGCATCCACGCGGCCGGACTTGACCATGTTCACGCCGTCCGGGATCTTGGTCACCAGCTCCAGCGTCGCGCCGGTGAGCTGCTCTTCCACCATGATCTGCTGGTTGGTGCCGTTCTGAGCCGCCACGATCTTGCCGTCAAATGCCTCGACGCTGTTGTAGGAAGCGCCGGTGCCCTTCTTGACCAGCAGGCCCTGATCGCCCTCATTCCAGTACACACCGGTGAGCTCCATCGCATTGAGGCGCTCCTCGTCGTAGGTCAGGCCAGCGATCATCATGTCCACGTCGCCACGACCCACAGCCGCCAGGCAGGCATCAAAGGCGAGCGGCTGAATCTCCAGCTCCACGCCCAGCTGCTCAGCCATCCACTGCATCATCAGCACGTCGGTGCCCACGATGTTGCCCTCATCATCAATGTACTCATACGGGGGCCAGTCGGGGCTGGTCGCTACAACAAGCTTGCCGGCCGCCTGAATATCCTCCAGACGATCCGCCAGCGCCAGAGAGCAGGTCAGGATCATCGCAAACGCGAGCGCAAGCGCAATCAACTTTTTCATTGGAAAACTCCTCCTTTTTGTTCTTCCACTTTGCCCGCCCTTCCGGCGGAAAAAGGATATCGCTATTGTACGACGCAGTTTTGCATATGTCAAGCGAATATACTACATAAACATGCCACTTATCCGGTTTTTTTTTTGCATGTTCCTGCGATATTTTTAAAAAATCACGCCATTGCCTGTTGTTTCTTTCATCATATTGTGATAGAATATCGGCATTGCCTCATCACTTGCATAACCATGGAAAGGCGTGAATATTTATGCCCGAGCTGAGCCACCGCGTTCAGACGTTTACCGATTCCGTCATCCGGCGCATGACCCGCATCAGCGACGAGGTCGGCGCGATCAATCTTTCTCAGGGATTCCCCGATTTTCCCCCGCCCAAGGCCATCACCGACAGACTGCGTGAGGTTGCCGATGAAGGCCCTCATCAGTATTCCGTCACGTTCGGCGCCGAAAACTTCCGCGAAGCGCTCGCCCGCAAGATGGGCCGTGCTTACGGGCGAACCATCGATCCGGATACCGAAATTCTGGTGACCTGCGGCGGCACGGAAGCGATGATGAGCGCCATGATGACCGTCTGCAACCCCGGCGACAAAGTCGTCGTCTTTTCCCCGTTCTACGAGAACTACGGTGCGGACGCCATTCTCTCCGGCGCAGACCCCATCTTTGTTCCGCTTGTGCCGCCAACGTTCGATTTTGACCGCCAGGTGCTCGAGGATGCCTTCCGCCAGCGCCCCAAGGCCATCATCGTCTGCAATCCGTCCAACCCCTGCGGCAAGGTCTTTACGAAGGAAGAACTGCTCTTCATCGGCGGTCTGTGCAAGCGCTACGACGCTTACATGATCACCGACGAAGTCTACGAGCACATCGTCTTTGCGCCCTATCATCACGTCTACGCGGGTTCGCTTCCCGAAATTGCGGATCACGTGATTTGCTGTTCCTCGCTGTCCAAGACGTATTCCATCACCGGCTGGCGGCTGGGCTATCTGATCGGCCCGCAGGACGTCATCGAAGGCGCTAAAAAGGTCCATGATTTCCTGACGGTCGGCGCCGCCGCTCCGCTTCAAGAGGCTGCCGTGGTTGGCCTTGAGTTCCCGCAGAGCTATTATGATGACCTCACGGCGCTCTACACCCGCAAGCGTCAGATTTTCCTTGACGGCCTCGATCGCATCGGCCTCAAGCACACACAGCCGCAGGGCTCCTACTTTGTGCTGGTGGACATCAGCGATTTCCAGAAGCCGGGCATGCGTTTCCACGGCAAAACCGATATGGAGTTCTGCGAATGGATGATTCGCACCATCGGCGTTGCCGCCGTCCCGGGCTCCAGCTTCTTCCGTGAGCCGGTCAACCACCTGATTCGCTTGCACTTTGCCCGCAGCGAAGAAACCCTCAACGAAGCGCTCGAGCGGCTCTCCAAGCTGCCCGCCCTGGTGTAAGCCATGTATACGACTGATCTCGTCACTCTGCCGCGCTTTTGCTTTGGCCGCGGTATCTACGCCCGTTTCCCCGATCTTTGCCATTCGTTCGGCTCCCGGTTTGCGCTCGTAGGCGGCGTGACCGCCATGCAGAAGGGCTTGCCCGCTTTGCAGGAAGCCGTCGCTGGTTCGGACATGACGCTCCTGTGCGCGCTCCCGTTCGGCGGCGCCTGTACGCAGTCCGCCATGGACCGGCTTGCCAGGCAGCTCGCCCCGATGGCCCCGGATTTTCTGGTGGGCATGGGCGGCGGCAAAGCGCTGGATACGGCCAAAGGCGTCGCTCACCAGCTGGGTATTCCCCTGGTGAGCATGCCGACGCTGGTTTCCAACTGCGCGCCGATCACGGCCCTTTCGGTCGTATACCGCGAGGACGGCCCGTTTGACCGTTTCCTCTTCTACGACGCGCCGCCCGCGCTCACGCTGATCGATCTGTCCATCTCCGCCGCCGCACCGGCCCGCTACTTCCGCGCAGGCATGGGCGACACACTGGCCAAGCACCTGGAATCCACCTTTTCCGCGCGCGGGGACACGCTCGGGAAGGATCTGGATCACATGTCCGCCATGGGGCTGGCGCTCTCGAGCACGTGCTACGGGCCCATTCTCGCTTACGGCAGAGCCGCGCTTGAGGAAGTCGAGCGACAGGAAGCTGGCCCGGCCATGGAGATCTGCGCCCGGAGCATCATCGTCTCCGCCGGCCTGGTCTCCCTGCTGGCCCATGACAATTACAATTGCGCGTTGGCGCATGCCGTTTGCTACGGGCTCCAGCTCATCCCGCATGTGGAAGAGCGGTTCCTGCATGGCGATCTGGTCGCCTACGGGGCACTCGTTCAGCTCGTGCTCGACGGACAAACCGACAAGGCACGCGAACTGCGCAGCTTTCTCGTCTCCCTGGGCACGCCGGTGACGCTCGAACAGCTCGGCGTTTCCCTTGACCGTCAGGCACTCGCCGCCACGCTGCACGAGGCCACCACCGGTCCGGACATGGCCCACATCCCCTACGTCATCACACCCGACATGGTCTTTGACGCCATGTCCCGCGTGGAAACCCTGTAACCGTGAAGGAGGATCACTTTGCTCGCCAACATTGAACGCCTGCTTCTCAAGTATGGCATGAACTTTCTCAACGGCCTGGGCACCACGTTGCTGCTGGCACTCATCTCCGTGGCCATCGGTTGCGTGATCGGTGCGCTGGTGGCAATTATGCGCCTTTCCAGGTCCAAACTGCTCAACAGCATCGCCACGCTGTACACGGAAGTCATCCGCGATACGCCCTTGCTGCTTCAGTTGTATTTCTTCTACTTTATGCTGCCCGATCTGCTGCCAGCGCTCCGGCTCTCCAAGTTCACCTGCATTGCGGTGGCTCTGGTCTTCAACTCCGGCGCGTACATGTCCGAAGTCTTCCGCTCCGGCATCCAGTCGGTGGATCGGGGCCAGACGGAGGCCGCGCGCTCTCTGGGCCTTTCCGCCAGTCAGACTCTGACGCGCATCGTGTTGCCTCAGGCATTCAAAAACGTGTTGCCCGCCATGTGCAACGAGTTTGTCGCCGTGACGAAGGAAACCTCCCTGGCCTCCACGTTCTACGTCGGAGACCTGATGACCCAGTACCAGACGATTTCCGGCAAAACCTATCTGGTCATCGAACCGCTGATCATCATCGGCGTCATCTACTTCGTCGTGACCTTTACCATGAGCAAACTCATTGCCATGCTCGAAAGGAGGCTGAAATCCGGTGACTGAACCGTTTGATTTTTCAAAAGCGCCCGAGCTGATCCGCGTCGAGGATCTGCACAAGGACTTCGGCTCGCTGAAAGTGCTCGCCGGCATCACGGAAACCATTCATAAGGGCGAGGTCGTCTCGCTCATTGGCCCGTCCGGCTCCGGAAAGTCCACGTTCCTGCGTTGCCTCAACCGCCTGGAAGAGCCGACCAGCGGTCACATCTGGTTTGACGGCGTGGATATTGCCGACAAGTCGGTGGATATCGACAAGCACCGCGAGAAGATGGGCATGGTCTTCCAGCACTTCAACATTTTCCCGCACATGTCCGTCATCGACAACATCACCCTTGCGCCCACGCTGCTGGGCAAGCAGACCAAAGACGAAGCGCGCGCCAAAGCCGAAGCGCTGCTCTCGCGTGTCGGGCTGCTGGACAAGCGCGACATCAAGCCCACCCGCCTTTCCGGCGGACAGAAGCAGCGCCTGGCCATCGTCCGCGCGCTCGCCATGGAGCCGGAAGTCATGCTCTTTGACGAGCCGACCTCCGCACTCGATCCGGAAATGGTAGGCGAAGTGCTGGACGTCATCAAGACGCTGGCCAAAAACAACATGACCTGTGTCATCGTGACCCATGAAATGGGCTTTGCCCGCGAGGTCTGCAACCGCGTGTTGTTCATGGATGGCGGCGTCATCTGCGAACAAGGCGCGCCTGAGCAGCTCTTCGATCATCCCCAACATCCCCGTACGCAGGACTTCCTGAGCAAAGTGCTCTAAATACATCAAGAGGGCGGCATTAGCCGCCCTTTTTTCAAACAAGAGGTGTCGCATGGTTCTCAAACACATCGTCACGCCCGAAGAAAGCGGGATGACCCTGCATCAGCTGTTGCGCGACGTCCTATGCCTTTCCGCGCGCGAAACCCGGGAAGCCAAAGCGCAATCGCGCGTCACGGTCGATGACCGGCCTTTTTTCGCCAATCAGCCGTTGCGCGCAGGCATGGTCGTACGCGTCGAACTGGCGGAATTTGAACGCCGCCATCCCCTCGCGCAAGGTGACGCTTCCGTTCGCGTCCTTTGGGAAGACGACGCCCTTTTGGCGGTATACAAAGAAGCTTTGCTCCAGTGCCATCCCTCGCCCTCTGCCCCGGCCGGTTCCGATACGCTTGAAGCCCGTGTGCAGCGCTACCTCGGCGCGCCCGCACATCCCGTGCATCGCTTGGATGCCGAAACGACGGGCATCGTGCTCTTTGCCAAGCTGCCCTTTGTACAAGCCCGGCTTCAACAGCAGATGCAGACGGGCGCCTTTAAAAAGACCTATCAGGCTTGGGTGTACGGCGTCCCCGATCCGCCGCAGGGCGTGGTCGATGCCCCCATTGCCCCATTGACCCCGGATAGCTTCACCCGCGTGGTCCGTGAGGACGGACAGCGCGCCGTCAGCCGCTACCGCACGTTGCAGACCGTTCCGATTCCCGCCGCACTCGTCGAGCTTTCCCCGATCACCGGGCGTACGCACCAGCTTCGCGTACACATGGCGCACATCGGCCACCCGCTTTTGGGGGACACCCGCTACGCCTCGCCTGCCTCAGCCGCTTGCTCCAAGCTCCTTTCACTTCATTACCATCAGCTTTGCGCCGTCTCCCTGCGCTTCACCCATCCTCTCTCCGGCGAGGCGGTCTGTGTGTCCTGTGAACCGCAGTTTTCGCTGGGCTTCACTCCTTCCAGCATCTGCCTTTCCCTCGATCTTTCGAGATAAAACCTCAAAAATCCTTGTATTACAAAGAAATTTGGTCCATCCAAGAAATTACCAGATTT
>CALVTV010000218.1 GCA_944363005.1 uncultured Clostridia bacterium
CCCTTCGCTGGGCGTCCGCTCATCCTCGATCGCCCAGATCTCCTCGATGTCCCGTACCGGCTCGATCACCGGCGCGTACGGGGAGCCAAAAACCACCACCAGCCCCATCAGTGCCGTCAGCCCCACAATTCCCAGCAGCAGACTCGCTCTCTTCACGCTTCATTCCTCCGTGCCCGGTTTCCGGTATTCGCCGAGCAGATGCAGTTGTCTCTTCATAAACAACACCTCATATCCGACCACCATTATATCACACGGATCGTCAAAACGCAAAGAAGGGGCTGCGTTCGCCCCTTCCTTTTACAGCTCCCGCAACGCGTCCACGAGCGCCGTCTTCCCCTCAGTCTTCTCGTCCTTCATCTTGATGATGCGCGCGGGCACGCCGGCCACCACCGCACGCGGCGGCACGTCCTGCGTCACGACCGCGCCGGCGGCCACAACCGCGCCGTCGCCCACGCTCACGCCTTCGATAATCACCGCGTTCGCGCCGATGAGCACGTCGTCGCCCACCGTGACGGGTTTGGCGCTGGGCGGCTCAACCACGCCCGCAAGCACAGCGCCCGCGCCCACGTGGCTGTGCTTGCCAACGATCGCGCGCCCGCCGAGCACGGCGCCCATGTCGATCATCGTCCCCTCGCCGATGACCGCGCCAATGTTGATGATCGCACCCATCATGATGACCGCGCCCTCGCCGATCTCCACACGGTCGCGGATGATCGCGCCCGGCTCAATGCGCGCGTTCACGCCCTTGAGATCCAGCAGCGGCAGCGCGCTGTTGCGCCGGTCGTTCTCGATGACGATGTCCTCGATGGCATCGCGGTTCTGCTCAAGCACCGGTTCCATGGCCGCGTAGTCGCCAATGACGACCATGTCCGTGCCCGTGAACACGTGGCAGCCCGGGAAATCGAGCGGCCGGGTCGCCTTGATGTAGGCTTTGACGGGCGTCTTCTTTTTGGCCGAACGAATGGCCTCGATAATCTCGTATGCGTCCATGTCAATCTCCTCCAAAGATCACGTCTTCCACGCTGTAAAGCCCCGGCTTTGCGCCCACGACGAACGCCGCCGCGCGCAACGCGCCCCGGGCGAAGATTTCGCGGCTGTCCGCGCGATGGCGCAGCTCAATTTCCTCCATCGGCCCGAAGAAGTGGACGCTGTGCTCGCCCGCTACCGTGCCCCCGCGCAGCGCATGCATGCCGATCTCGTGGCCGCGCTTGCCGGGCCGCCCCTCGCGCCCGCAGACGACCTCGAACTCCCCGTCGGGATCGACGCTGTGCAGCAGCGCGATGGCGGAGCCGCTGGGCGCGTCCTCCTTCTGGTTGTGATGCGTCTCCACAATCTCGATGTCGTATTCCCCGCGCAGCGCATCGGATGCCATGCGCGCCAGGCGGCGCATGACCGCCATGCCCGTGGAGAAGTTGAGCGCGCGCACAATGGGAATCTGCGCGCCCGCCGCGCGGATCTGCGCTTCCTGCGCCTCGGAGAGGGCCGTCGTGCCCACGACCAGCGGGATTTTGTGCCGGAGCGCGCACTCGAGCATCATCGTCACATTGCCGGGGTAAGAGAAATCGATCGCCACGTCGACGTTTTGAAGCTCGTCAAGCGACGCGCAAGCCCCCGGGCCAACGAAGCCCGCCACCTCAAAGCGCTCGTCCTGCGCGCAGACCGCGTCGATCATCCGGCCCATCTTGCCGTTTCCAATCAATGCAACCCGGATCATCCCAGCACCTCCAGCGCTTTTGCGACGCGCTCGCGGCCCGCCTGCGAGATCTCGCACAGCGGCAGCCGGTATCCGCCCACGTTCATGCCCAACTGATTCATCGCTTCCTTGATCGGAATGGGGTTGACCTCGCAAAACAGCGCGTCGATCAGATCCAGATACTGAAGCTGGAGCGCCCGCGCCCGCGCGACGTCGCCCGCATGGAACGCCGCCACCAGCTCATGGCACGTCTTCGGGCAGATGTTCGCCCAAACGGAGATCACGCCGCATCCGCCCAGGCTGAGCACCGGCACGATCATGTCGTCGTTGCCGGAGAACAGGCAGAAGTCCTCGCCGACCAGCCGCGCGATTTTTGCCGTATAGCCGATGTTGCCGCTCGCCTCCTTGATGCCCGCAATGTTCGGATGGTGGGAAAGGCGCGCGCAACACGCCGGGGAAATGGCGCAGCCCGTGCGCCCCGGCACGTTATAGAGGATGATGGGCGTATCCACCGCGTCGGCCACCGTCGCGAAGTGGCGATACATGCCCTCGTCGTTCGTCTTGTTGTAATAGGGCGTGATGAGCAGCAGGCCGTCCGCGCCCATGTCGTGATAAGCGCGGCTCTTTTCAAGCTGCATCTGCGTGCAGTTCGACCCGGCGCCCACGATCACCGGAATGCGGCCGTTGACCGTTTCAATGATGCAGCGGGCGACCTCGTCGTCTTCCTCGTGCGTCATCGTGCTCGACTCGCCCGTCGTGCCCAGCGCGACGATGCCGTCGGTTCCTTCCTGCAGATGCCAGAGCACCAGCTCCCTGAGTTTTCCAAAATCCACGCGCCCATCCGCCTGAAACGGCGTGACCAGCGCAACATAACTTCCCGAAAATTTCATGGCGATCCTCCCGGTCTGTTCCATGGGAAATCCTTCCCGCCTATGTTTTCCTGTCCTCGCTCATTCTAACATAAGAAAGCGAGGCTGTAAACCTCGCTTTGTGATATGATATGAATTCGGGTCGAATTTTCGTAAGTTTTACAAAATCGGTCAGCAATCCAGGCTTCCGATATCCGAACGCATGTGCGCGCCCTCAAAGTGAATCTGCCGGGCCGCCGCATACGCCGCATCGACGGCTTCTCGGAGCGTATTGCCAAGCGCAGTCACACCCAGCACGCGCCCGCCAGCGGTCACCAGCGCATCACCCTCGCGGCGGGTGCCCGCGTGGTAGACGGTCGCGCCCATCGCCTCGGCCTGCGCGATGCCGGTGATCACCTTGCCGCCCTCGTACTTGCCGGGATAGCCCCCGGAAGCCAGCACAATGCAGGCGGCTGACTGCGGCTTCCAGCGGATTTCGACCTCGGCAAGGCGCTGCTCGCGCACGGCCATCATGATCTGCATGAGGTCCGCATCCAGCAGCGGCAACACGGCCTGCGTCTCCAGATCGCCAAAGCGCGCGTTGTACTCGACGACCTTCGGGCCGTCCGCGGTTAGCATCAGCCCGACATAGAGCACGCCCTTGAACGTGAAGCCCTCGGCGGCCATCGCGTGCAGCGTCGGCATCAGGATTTCCTCGCGCGTGCGCGCGGCGATTTCGGGGGTAAACAGCGGGCTCGGCGCAAAGGCGCCCATGCCGCCGGTGTTCGGTCCGCGATCGCCGTCAAAGACGCGCTTGTGGTCCTGGCTGGCGACCATCGGCACGAGCGTCTTGCCGTCGGTAAAGCAGAGCACCGTCACCTCGCGCCCGACCATGCATTCCTCGATGAGCACGCGCGCGCCGCTCTGACCAAAGCGCCCGCCCTCCATCATCTCGCGCACGGCCTGCTTGGCTTCCTCGATCGTCGCGGCGACGACGACGCCTTTGCCCAGCGCCAGACCGTCGGCCTTGACCACGATGGGCGCGGACTGCGTGTCAAGATAGGCAAGCGCAGCGGCGCAATCGGTGAACGTCTCGCTCTTGGCGGTGGGAATGCCGTATTTCTTCATCAGATTCTTGGAGAAGATCTTGCTCGACTCCATCTGCGCAGCGTAAGCGATCGGACCGAACGCGGGAATGCCCGCGGCCTCCAGCGCGTCCACGCAGCCCAGGGCCAGCGGATCATCCGGCGTCACGCAGACAAAATCCACGCCCTCGCGGCGCGCGAGCGCGACGATGCCCTCGACATCCGTCGCCTTGACATCCGGTACGCAGCGGGCCACCTGCGCGATGCCGGCATTGCCCGGCGCGCACAGCAGTTCGCTGACCAGCGGGGATTCGGCCAGTTTTTTGCAGACGGCGTGCTCACGTCCGCCGCCGCCAATCACCAAAACCTTCATGCGGTTCCTCCTTCTGTTCTCGGTAAAGGACGCGCGCCCCCGCCTGCCCCGCTCGGGGACCGGCACAAGGGCGCGCGGCGTATCAATGCTTGAAGTGGCGCATGCCGGTGAACACCATGGCGATGCCGTACTTGTTGCAGGCGTCAATGGAGTCCTGATCGCGGATGCTTCCGCCCGGCTGAATGATGCAGGCAATGCCCGCCTCGGCGCAGGCCTTCACGCAGTCGTCAAACGGGAAGAACGCATCGCTGGCCAGCGCCGCGCCCTTGACCTTCTCACCGCTGCGCTCGATGGCCATCTGGGTGGACCAGATGCGGTTGACCTGGCCCGGTCCGATGCCCAGGCTCTGGTTGTCGCGCGCGATGGCGATGCCGTTGGACTTGGCGTGCTTGACGATCTTCCAGGCCAGCAGCAGGTCCTTCATCTGCGCCTCGGTGGGCGCCTTTTCGGTGGCGACCTTCAGCTCGCCCTCAGGCAGCAGCTCGTCGTCCACTTCCTGAACGAGCATACCACCGGTCACCTTGCGCATCACGCGCTCATCCTTGGGATAGGCGCGAACCGTCGTATCCAGCTCCAGCAGGCGCAGGTTCTTCTTGCGGGGGAGGCTGGCGAGCGCCTCGTCGGTGCGTTTCGGCGCGACGATGGTCTCCCGGAAGATCTTGCTCATCTGCTCGGCGGTTGCCGCATCGACGGGCGCATTGGTCACGACGATGCCGCCGAACACGCTGACCGGATCGGCCTCATACGCCAGGCGATAGGCCTCGCTGACCTCGTCGGCCACGCCCACGCCGCAGGGGTTGCCGTGCTTGACCGCGACGACAGCCGTCGTGTCAAACTCGCGCAGCAGCTCCAGCGCGCCGTTGGTATCGTTGATGTTGTTGTAGGAGAGCTCCTTGCCGTGCAGCTGCTTGGCCGCCGGGGGCGTTCCTGCGATGTCGGTCAGGTCGCGGTAGAAGGCGGCCTTCTGGTGCGGGTTCTCGCCGTAGCGCATGTCCTGCACCTTCTCAAAGGTGACGGTCAGGTTCTGCGGGAACTCGATCGCGTCCTCCAGCTGGCCGCGCAGGTACTGCTGAATCAGGCAATCGTACTGCGCTGTGTGCTCGAACACCTTGTATTGCAGGTAGCGCTTCGTCTTGAGGCTCACCTCGCCCGTCGCCTCAAACTCCGAAAGCACGCGCTCATAGTCCGCCGGATCGACGACAACCACGACGTCCTGTGCGTTCTTGGCCGCCGCGCGCAGCATCGTCGGGCCGCCGATGTCGATATTCTCGATGGCCTCTTCAAACGTCACGCCAGGCTTCGCAATCGTCTGGCGGAACGGATAGAGGTTGATGATCACCATGTCGATCGGCTCCACGCCCAGCGCCTTGATCTGCGCCATGTGCTCCGGATTGCTGCGCACGGCGAGCAGGCCCGCGTGAATGGCCGGGTGCAGCGTCTTCACGCGCCCATCCAGGCACTCCGGGAAACCGGTCACGTCGCTTACGCCCGTCACCGGAATGCCCGCCTCGGCGATGGCCTTCATCGTACCGCCGGTGGACAGGAGCGTCACGCCCTTCGCCGCAAGGCGGCGGGCCAGATCGACGATGCCGGTCTTATCCGACACGCTCAAAATCGCACGTTTGATCATACTCTCGTTCCTTTCTGTATGTCTCTTGTTCAAGGCAAAGCGGCGCCTCGCGCGCCGTCCGCCGCTGCGTTACATATCCCTGCCGAGCAAATAGCAGTCCGTGCGCACCCACTCAAAGCCGCAGTTGCGGAACATGCGCATGGCGTTCTGATTGCGCCGCACCGCGTTGGCCCGCATGTACGGCACACCCTTTGCGATCAGCTGCTGGGTCACATCGTCGATGAGCGCGTGGGCCACGCCCTTGCCGCGCCACTTGGGCTCCACGCAGACCATTTCCAGCACGGCCTCGTTCGGCTCGCCGTAAACGAGGATCTCGCCGCAGTAATCGCTGCCGCAATAGACCGCCTTGGCCGCAAAGACCGGGCCGCGCATGCGCTCTTCCAGCCACTCGCTGGCGTGCTCCACGCAGCCAAAGCTCTTCAGGCGCACCAAAAACTCCTCGCGCTGGATGCGCGAGCGCAGTTCCACGTCGATGATCGCCGTGCCGACCGGCGGATAGTTTCTGCGCCGTCCGGCCATGGCCTGCACGTTGAGCACGAACAGCTCGTCACCGTCGTAATCGTCAAACCCCATGCGGGTAAAGTACTCATGGCGCGCCGTATCGTCAATGGCACAGCGCGTATAGAGCCGGGCCGGTGCACCGCCCTGTTCCTCGCAAATCGCCTCCGCGCGCGCGCAGAGCGCACCGAACAGCGTATCCCCGGCGACGGGATGCGCGTTCATCTCCATCTCAATATCAAGCGGCCGCTCCGGCAACATTTTTTTGAGGACGCGCAAGCGCAGCCCGCCTTGCCCGATCTCCACGCCCGCGTCGTCAATGACCACGAAGCTGTTCTCGCGCAGCGCGCCGCCCACGCCCCGTGCGGGATGATAAATTCTCATAATGGACAGACACCCTTCATTGCAAGGCGAAATGCCCCGGCGGCGCGGTTTGATCGCCGGTTCCGGGGTCGTTTCGCGAAATTGTCATGTGCGTACAGGTTATTATAGCACATGCACGTGTCTTCCATCTACTCCTAATTTTCCTGCGCAGAAAAGTCGCACGCTTTCCGGCAGAATTTCGTGCTCCACGGTCAGCACGCGCGCCGCCAGCGTATCCGGCGTGTCTCCCTCGAGCACGGGCACGCTCTTTTGCAGGATGATGCCGCCGTGATCGACCTGCTCATCCACAAAGTGCGTCGTCGCGCCGGAGATCTTCGCGCCGTAGGCGAGCACCGCCTCGTGGACGTGATGCCCGTACATGCCCGGGCCGCAGAACGAAGGGATCAGCGCCGGGTGGATATTGATGATCCTGTGTTCGTATTCGCGCACAATCTGCGCGCCCACGATCGGCAGGTACCCCGCCAGCACGACCAGTTCTACGCGCGCCTCAAGCAATTTTTTCAAAATGATGTCGTTGAACGCCGCGTCGCTTCCCGCCTGCTTCTTGCTGACGAACTCAGCGGGGATGCCGTGCGCGCGGGCGCGCTCCAGCGCATACGCCTTGGAGGCATTGGCCAGCACAAGCACGATTTCCCCGTCGATCGTTCCCGCTTCCACGGCGTCAATCAGCGCCTGCAAGTTGGTGCCGCCGCCGGAGCAGAGCACCGCAATCCTCGTGCTCACCGGAGCACCAGCCTTTCCCCGTCCTCGCCGGTGCGGCCCACCACGCCGATGCGGTACGCCTGCTCGCCGCACGCCTCAAGCGCCGCGATGACAGCGTCCGCCTCGGCGGCATCCACGGCAAAGACCATGCCGATGCCCATGTTGAACGTGTTGTAGATCTGGCGGTCGGTCAGCGCGCCCATCTTCTGCAGCTCGGTGAACACCGGCAGCACCGGCCAGGAGCCCAGGTCGATATACGCCGTCAGGCCGTCGGGCAGGATGCGCGGGATGTTCTCGATGAAGCCGCCGCCGGTGATATGCGCAATGCCGTGTACGTCCGCCGCCGCGCAGGCGCGCAGCGCGGGCTTGACGTAGATCTTGGTGGGCGTGAGCAGCGTCTCGCCCCAGCTCTTGCCGCCCAGCGCCTCGACCGGCGCCTCGAGGTCGCGGCCCTCGGTGAGCACCAGCTTGCGCACGAGCGAATAGCCGTTGGAATGCACGCCCGAAGACGCCATGCCCACCAGCACGTCGCCCTCGCGCACGCGCTCGCCGGAGATGGACTTCTCCCGGTCCACCAGGCCGACCGTGAAGCCCGCCAGGTCGTATTCACCGGCCGGGTAAAAGTCCGGCATCTCCGCGGTCTCGCCGCCGATGAGCGCACAGCCCGCCTGACGGCAGCCCTCCGCCACGCCTGCGACGATCTTTTCGACCTTTTCCGGGTCGAGATAGCCGGTGGCGATGTAGTCAAGGAAGATCAGCGGGCGCGCGCCCTGGCAGACCACGTCGTTGACGCACATGGCCACGCAGTCGATGCCCACTGTGTCGTGCTTGTCCAGCAAAAAAGCCAGCTTGAGCTTCGTGCCCACGCCGTCGGTTCCGGCAACGAGCACGGGCTTGTCCAGCTTCTCGTTCTCGATGGAGTAAAAACCGCCGAAGGACCCCAGTCCCCCCAGCACGTTTGCGTCGAACGTCGTCGCCACGTGCTGCTTCATCCGGCGCACGGCCTCATAGCCGCGCTCCACATCCACACCTGCATCCTTGTAAGTGACCATGATATTCCTCCGTCGTGTTCATTCCTCCGCGCTGCCGCGGGCATTTTGGGGAGAGTTACAGTTCGCTCTGAATCGCGGCGTCGTCCGCTTCGATCGCCTGCGCCATCTTCTCGCGGTGCGCTGCCAGTTTTTCCGCCATGGCCGGATACTTGACGGAGAGAATCTGCGCGGCCAGATACGCCGCGTTGTCCCCGCCGCCGACGGCAACCGTCGCCACGGGAATGCCCGTGGGCATCTGAACCGTGGAAAGCAGGGAATCCAGGCCGTCCATCAGCGAGGACTTGATCGGAATGCCGATGACCGGAAGCGTCGTATGCCCCGCGATGACGCCAGCCAGATGCGCAGCCTTTCCCGCTGCGGCGATGATGACCTCAAACCCGTTTTCGCGGGCATGATCGGCGAATTGCGCGACCTTCTCCGGCGTGCGGTGTGCACTGGCGACATGCACCTCCACCTCGACATCGAACGAGCGCAGCACGCGCACACAACCTTGAAGCGACGGCCAGTCGCTCTTGGACCCCATAATCAGCGCCACTTTGGGCATGAAAAACGCACCTCCAGAAGTTGAAATCATCCATAGTATAGCAAGGACTCCGTCCGTTTTCAATCCAATTTCAATACTTTTTTGTATTGATTTCAAAAAACGTTCAGTTTTTTGGCCTTTTGCATCCCT